>JAISHM010000006.1 GCA_031262525.1 Rickettsiales bacterium
ATTTTTTATTAAAAAATGTCCCATTGGGACATTTATAAACTTGGTTGCGGGAAGTGGATTTGAACCACTGACCTTCAGGTTATGAGCCTGACGAGCTACCGGACTGCTCTATCCCGCGATAACCCTTTTATAATACAGATAAAAATTAGTATGTCAAGCAATTATAACCATTTTCTTGAATTTTTTATAAATTATTGTTATATTTTACAATTATGATAAAAAAAATTTTTGGACTTTTTCAATGGCTGGGTATTATTCAATGGATTTTCGCCTTTTTGATGTTTATTGGAATAAATTTTGTTTATTACACATCAAAAATTAAAATTGAAAATAAAAAGGTTTTTATAAAATATCGTGATAAACCCGCAATTTTTGTGTTTTGGCATGGTCGTTCAATGATGTTATCTCCGATTGTATATAAAATAGGTATTCGTGGGTACGCGTTGGCCGCTAAACAAAAAGATGGGCGACAAATGGCAAAATTACAAAGATTATTTGGTTTGCGTGCAATTTATGGTTCTACGGGTAATAAAGGGGCGGCCGCTGCGTTGCGTCAAGGGGTTCGTCGCCTGCGTAGTGGGGCAATTTTGGCTTTATCCCCAGATGGTCCGCGGGGCCCACTGATGCGATTAAATGACGGCGCATTATATTATGCTTATATGACTGGTGCGCCAATTATTCCGGTTTGTTTTTCTTCATCACGCGCTTGGATGCAAAATAGATGGGACCGATATTTAATATCACTTCCTTTTTCACGAATAATTTGTAATGTTGGAAATCCTGTTTTTATAAAAAAACATAATTGGGAAGAACAACGCGAAGCGTTGGAAAGTTTTATGATAAAACAATTACAAGATACGGATGCTAAATTTGGTTTAACACCCCTGCAACCAGCGAATAAAAAGATAAAAAAATGAAAACACCAAATTGGTTTATAAAAAAGAATTTTATTGCAATAATTTTATTGCCTTTATCATTATTATATTTTTTTATATCAAAATTGGTTTTTATTTTTTGGTCTTTTTGGCAAAAATCATCAAAAACACCGGTAATTTGTGTTGGTGGATTGTTGGCTGGGGGGGTTGGAAAAACACCAATAGTTTTACAAATTGCAAAAAAATTAAAATCACCAGTTATTATGCGTGGTTATATGGGTGGGGACGAAGCAAAAATGTTATCCGAAAAAGGTGTAAAAGTATTCACAGGAAACCGAAAAAATAACATAAATTTTATAAATAAAAACATAAAAGCACATACGATAATAATGGATGATGGGTTTTCTAATCCAACAATAAAAAAAGATATTTCTGTTTTAGTTTTTGATGGAAAAATTTTTAATGGAAATGGCTTTTTGCTTCCCGCTGGACCAATGCGCGAACCGCTTTGTGCAATTTTACGCAGTGATGCAATAATAATAATTGGAAAAAATAATAAAATAAAAGAAAAATTAAAAAAATATAAAAAACCGATCTTTTTTGCAGAAAATAAAAATATATTTCCAAAAAAATTAAAGAAAAATATAATTGCTTTTGCTGGTATCGGATACCCATCAAAATTTTTTAATAATCTGAATATAAAACCAATTAAAACAATATCTTTCCCAGACCATTATCAGTATAAAGAACAAGATATAAAAAATTTATTAAATTTGGCGAAAAAAAATAATGCAGATTTAATAACAACAGAAAAAGATTTTGTTCGTCTGCCAAATTATGCACAAAAAAAAATAAAAGTAGTTAAACTGGAAACAATAATAGAAGAAAAATTTTGGAAATTTATAAAGGAAAAATTAAATGAAAAAATCGGTTAAATTTTCAGGAATTGGTTTAATGAGTGGTAAAAAAGTCAATGTAAAAGTTGTATCTCGCGCACAATCTGGAATTTTTTTTCATCGCACAGATATACCAAATGCGGCGCCGATACAGGCGACCTTTGATAATTTTATAAATTCTGGACAAACCAACACAACAATTGGAAAATTTCCAAATTGTGTTCAAACAATTGAACATTTTATGGCGGCTTTATTTATTTTGGGTATAAATTCAGTAGATGTTTATTTAGATAATTCGGAATTTCCAATAATGGATGGAGCAGCCGAAAAATTTATAAATTTATTATCTGTTTTTCCATATAAAAAACACAAAAAAATTATTATCAAACGCGAAATTATCGCAACCCGTCGCGAAATAATAAAACAAATGCCAATTTTTCAAAGAATTGCTTTGTTTTTTTATGGGTTAAAAACAGGGCGTCGTGAAGATGGGTGGGTTAAATTATCCCCAGGTGGGCGCGTTATGAACCTGGATATAATTATGGATTATCCAGATAAAATAATCGGTCGCCAGCACGCGCAATTTTTATTTAATGATTCAGTTGTCGCGCGTAAAAAATTTATTAGTGAGTTTGCGCCTGCACGAACATTTGGGCGAATTTGGGAACTGGAATATCTGAAAAAGCATGGAATGGGTTTGGGCGCTAGTCTGGATAATGTTTTGGCAATAAATGAAAAAGGTGATGGTGTATTAAATGGATTAAAATATCCAGATGAATTTGTTCGTCATAAATTGCTGGATGCAATTGGGGATTTTTATACATCAGGTGGTATGGTTATTGGTAAAATTGAATCATTCAAGGGCAGTCATTCATTGAATAATTTAGCACTAAAAAAATTATTTGCAAATTCAAAAAATTATACAATAAAATGATTTGCGCGGGCGCGCTTGGTTTGTTATACTCTGATTATATAAAAGAGATACAGGAGAGAGTTTGATACCGCAATTCATTGTTGTTTCGCGAAATAAATATGCCACAGGCCTGTTTTGGCAGCCGTTGGCAGCGGGTCAAAAACCACTAAATTTTGCGCGCACACTATCAAAACAAATTTCTGGTGGAACAAAATTTTATACAAATTATAGTTCAATGGTTGGGGTTGGTTCGCGCGGAATGGGACATTATCGTGGAATGAGAATTGCCGCCATAGAGGCAATAAACTATTTTTCTGAATATAACTCCTTTTTGGCGGAATTTTTTACCCCCCAGGGTTTTTGGTTGGTCGCAGTTCGTAATAATATAATTATTTTTGACCAATTATTTTCGTCAGAATCTGATGCAAAACGAGAATTTAATAAATTGGTAGAATTGCCAGATTGGGGAATTATTGTGGCCAGCGGTTATTGGAATATACCGCGTGCCGTTGAAAAGCCTTTGCGTGATGTTATTTCTGGAAATTCGCGTGTGGTTTTAACACCAATAAATAAAATGGCTGGAAATATGTTATCTGTTATCGCCATAGCGGGTTTATTGTTTGGTTTTTGGTATGTATTCCAAGGTGCAATTATGAAAATGTTTGCGCCACGCCCAGAAAATATCCAGGTAAACACCCAGGTTCTGGAAGATTATAAAAAACAATTAAATACACAAAAAACCACAGCTAAAATTTTACAAAATACAGATGTTTTAATGCCTTATGAAAATGTACCAAACAGCACAGAGCGTGCAAACCAATGTTGGCGCACAATTGCGTATGTAATGCAAAATATACCAGGGTGGAAACAAACGGGTGCCCAGTGTAGTGGTAATATGGTAAATGCGCGCTTGACACGGACATGGGGGACTTTGGCGGATTTGCATACAATGGTGGCTGATTTAATGCAAAATGCATTTGTGTCTGAAAACTCTAATGATGATGTAACAATCAGTGTTGATTTATCTGTTTTACCACGCGCTGAGAATAATGAATTAAAATATGAAAGTTCGGATATAATTTTTTCTGTGAATAGTTTGTTTCAGACAATTGGAAATAATGCGCGAATATCACCCGCGTCTGAAACAATTCGTGTCGGGTCGGAAATTCGTAATGTAAATTTGGTTGTTGTAAATGCAGAATCAAAGTTTAAGCCGGGGGAATTTATCAAGATATTTGATGGAATAACCCCTGTTTATATGTCTGATGTAAAATGGGACGCAGGGTCAAAAATATGGAACTATGAGGTTAAAATATATGCAAAATAAATATAAAAACAAATTTGTAATTTTAATACTGGCGATGTTTGTGTGTTGGTCGGCGAATGCGGCTGCGCCATCTGTGGATGAATACCAACCGGCTGGGACGATGTTCCAAATGGTGGCAGACCTGGAACAAGAAAAATTGTTGCTGCAATTGGAAAAAGAAAAGGCACAATTACAGGTTGATATGGATAGATTGCTGGCAGAACAAGCGCGTATAAAAAATGAAATGGATGCAATGTCTGGGGCGGGCGATACCCAGGCCCAAGCACTGGAATTAGAAAGAAAAAGAATAGAGGTTGAAAAACAAAAACTGGATGCAGAAAAAAATAATATAGCGTCCGATATCTCGCCCGCTAAGACCACGACCCGCACATCAACAAAAAAGGCAGAGCCAGAAATAGAATCCCCAATAACAGAAAAATATACATTGGTTGAAATTATTGGTGCTGGACGACAAATTGGGGCAACAATAGTTGATAATGATTCTGGACAAAGCAAGAAAATATCCGTTGGAAAAAAATTAGATGGCTGGAATGTTGATTCTGTATCCTTGGACGAAGGTATTGTTTTATCCAAAGATGGAGAAACAGCAATACTGGATATTCCATCTGGCAAATAAAAAATGGCAATTAAAAAACGCACAAATCTTAGTCGTGATGAATTAAACGCAGATAAAAATGATTTAATTTTATCAGTGCCTGACGATGTTGCGTCGCATGTACAAAAAGATATAATTGAATATCTGTTTTCTGATAATAATGTATTATTGACCGCTGATGGCGGTGGTTTGGACGCAACAAAAGATACACAAAATTTATTGGCTTATTTCAGCGGTGGGGAAATTATAATTTCACGCACACATCGTTATGATGGTCGTGTTATTTCTTTTTTGGAATTGTTAAAACGCGAGAGACGCGTTGCCAAAGAACCTTATTATAGTGATTTGGGTTTAATATCTGGAATTTATAAATATAATACTGCCAAGAACGAGGGTGGTTCTACGCGTGCTCCATTGGATTATGATAATCAGATGCAAAAAGACTTGGTTGATATTGTCGCGCGCGCAGCGTCAATGAAAGTATCTGATATTCATATAGAGGTTGCAGACCAAACAACAATTTATTTTCGTATAGATGGTTCAATGCAATCCGTATTGGAATATAATTCACAATGGGGCGAATCTTTTGTTCGTGCGGCGTTTGCATCCGCGGACCAGTCTAATTCTAATTATGCCCAGAATGAATATCAAAGTGCGCAAAAAGATGGACGCACACCATTGCGCGGAACACGAGATTTATATTTGCCGACTGGGATTATGGGTGTTCGTATGCAATTTAATCCGATTGCATTTGGGTCGCGATATGTAGTAATGCGCCTGTTGTATGATAACCCGTCTGATACAATTAAAACAGACCAAGAATTTGGTGAATACGAAAGAAATTTGTTGATGCGTATGCGCTCTTTTCCGACAGGGTTAGTTGTTGTTGCTGGTCCCACCAGCAGTGGTAAATCAACGACTTTGTTCCAAAATATGTCAATGATATTAAAAGAGAGAAATTACGAAATAAATATGATTACGATTGAAGACCCGGCCGAGAGAAAAATTTTCGGCAGTCATCAAATCCCAGTGGTAAATGCAACCAGCGAAGAACAACGCGAAGATAAATTTACCGAGGCCCTGCAATCCGCATTGCGCAGCGACCCAGATGTTTTAATGGTTGGTGAAATTCGGACGCTGTCTGCGGCAAAATTGACGGTCAAAGGAGCATTGTCCGGACATTCTGTTTGGACGACATTGCATGCTAATTCGGCGATGGCGGCATTGACGCGATTATTGGATATGGGGGTTGAAAGTTATAATCTGAAAGATGAAACAATGATGCGTGGTTTGGTGTCAATGCGTTTATTCAAGAAACTTTGTCCGCAATGTAGAAAATTATTATCTTCTTTCCCAGACCATCCAGCATACAAACGGGTTTTGGCGGCATTTGGTCCCGAGGGATTAAACCAAGTTTATTTCAAGGGTGATGGTTGCAAGTATTGTGGAGACAAAGGGACAATCGGACGAATAAAGGCCGGTGAAATTATTATAACAGATAATAAATTTTTGGAACTGGCGCTATCAGGAAATTCCGCAGATGCGGTAAAGTATTGGTTGGAAGATATGGACGGGCGGACATTAAAAGAAGCCGCGTCAGAACTGATGTTGCGTGGAATAATTGGTGTCGGGGAATTAGAGCGTTGGGTTGGTTTGTTGGACCAGCCAGGGGTTTATTAAAATGGCGTCTAAATTAAATAGATTTTATGCAAAATTTAATTTTCGTTTTGACAGCGCAAAGCGTATGAATTTTTATAGAAAACTAGCGTCAATGTTGCGTAATAATTTCACACTAATGGACGCAATGGAACGAATTTATTCCACAGAATCGCGCGGTGGGTCAACCCCAGGAGAGCCTTTTGCAATTGTAATTGCAGATGTTCAGGATAAATTGGAGCAAGGATATTCTTTCCCAGATGCAATGCGTGATTGGACCCCAGCGAACGAGGTTTTAATGCTGGCGGTTGGCGATGTTTCTAAACTTTCGGACGCGTTGGATAATGTTGTGCGTGTTGGTGTTGGCATAGAAAAAATAAAAAAAGCAATGTCGGACGCTTTGTTATACCCATCTGTTTTGTTGATTTTGACCTTTGTCATTGTTATGGCGGTTGGGATTTATTTGGTGCCACCATTATTGGACGCGGCGGGGACAAACATAGTTTGGACGGGTGCGGCGGCGGCACTGGTTGGTGTATCGGAATTTTTTAATAATTTTTGGTATTTAATTTTGTTGGGGTTGGCGGGGTTGGTTATGTTGATTGTTTTATCGTTATCACGATGGACTGGTGCATGGCGTGTGCGTTTTGATAAAATTCCGCCGTGGTCTTTGTATAAAATTTCGGTGTCGGTTGGGTGGATGATGTCTTTGGCGGCGATGGTAGCAGCGGGTGGCAGTTTGCCGGTGTCGTTGAAATTATTGGCCGACCATGGAAATCGTTATTTGAAAAATATATTAAATCGCACATTGGGATATATAACCAGTGGTGATAATTTGGGACGCGCACTGGCGCGCACTGGCGCGGATTTTCCAAATGAAGAAATTGTTGGGGATTTAACAATTTATGCAGATATGAATGGCTTTGACCAAAATTTATCACAAATTGCGAATGATTATTTGGATTCGTCTGTGCGAAAAATGGAAAGTATTTCGTCTGTGTTAAACTCTGTTGGTATTTTGTTGGTGTCTTTGGCGATTGCATGGGTGGTGTTTGGAACCTTTGATATGCAGGACCAGATTACAGCCGCTCTTTCTTGATTTTTTATGATTTCTGATATAAGATTAAAAAAAAAGGATAAAAATGTCCACTTGTTTAATTTTCCCGGGGCAGGGTGCGCAAAGCGTAGGTATGGGTAAAGAATTATATGAAAGTAATGCGGCGGCGCGCGCTGTGTTTGACGCAGTTGATGATGCGTTGGGTGAAAAATTATCAGAAATTATTTTTAACGGGCCAACAGAAACATTGACACTGACCGCGAATGTTCAACCCGCAATTTTTGCGGTGTCATTAGCGATATTAAAATCAAATCCAAATATATTTGATACAGATGTTAAATTTGTTGCGGGTCATTCATTAGGTGAATATTCGGCGTTGTGCGCGGCAGGGGCGATTGGGATTGCGGATACGGCGCAATTATTGCGTTTGCGTGGGAAATCTATGCAACAAGCGGTTCCAGTGGGTATGGGTATGGTATCGGTTATTATTGGTTTGGACGCGACCCTGATTACTGAAATTTGTCGTGAATCTGGTGCCCAAATGGCAAATGACAATGGCGCGAATCAGTTTGTAATTTCGGGTCTGGCCGCAGATGTAGAAAAAGCGATGGAAATCGCAAAGTCGCGCGGCGCGCGGCGCGCGATGCAGTTGCCGTTATCCGCGCCAGTTCATTGTTCGTTGCAATTACCGACTGCGGATATAATGGCGGATGCGTTATCAAATATAGAAATAAAAGCGCCAACCCACCCGCTTATATCAAACAAAACAACCTTGCCGATGTCTGAACCTGATGAAATTAGGGACGCGTTGGTATATCAAATTACACATGGTGTGCGTTGGCGTGAATCTGTTACAAATATGCCGGACTTTGGAATTACAAAAACCATAGAGGTTGGACCAGGTTCCGCATTGACAGGAATGGTTCAACGTATCACAGATAAAATAACAGCAGAAAAAATAGGATAAAATATGAATAATTTAACAGGGAAAATTGTTTTAATAACAGGTGCGACGGGTGGAATTGGTGCGGCGATTGCGCGGCGATTTGCAGACGCTGGCGCAGCTGTTGTTTTAACAGGTCGTGATGAAAAAAAACTGGCGAAAATGTGTGATGGGTTGGGTGAATGTAGTGCAATGATACCGGCGGATTTATCTGATAGCGCGGCAGCGAATAAACTAGTTGCTGATGTTTTGGAAAAATATGGACGCATAGATATTTTGGTAAATAATGCCGGTATAACCCGTGATACTTTGATGATGCGTATGACCGATGACCAATTTGATGAGGTTTTGCGTGTAAATTTACGCAGTACATTTTTGCTGACACGCGCTGTTTTAATACCGATGATGAAAAATCGTTTTGGTCGGATTATAAATATGGCATCTGTGGTTGCCTTTATAGGGAACGCAGGTCAGGCAAATTATGCGGCAAGCAAGGGCGCAATCGTTGCAATGACAAAATCAATCGCGGCCGAGGTTGCATCTCGCGATATAACCGCGAATTGTATTGCCCCTGGGTTTATTGAAACGCCAATGACAGATGGTTTGTCAGATGATGTAAAGACCCTGTATCAAAAACAAATTCCGATGGGGCGTTTTGGTTCGCCGGACGATGTGGCGGGCGCGGCGTTATTTTTGGCGTCTGATGACGCATCATATATCACAGGTCAAACAATCCATGTAAATGGCGGAATGGCAAGGTTTTAATAATTGGTGATGGTGGTTAGTGGTTAGTTATGGTGATTTATAAATAAATTGTCCTTTATAATGGACAAATTTACCATCCACCAGCACTAACCACTAGCCACTAATTACACCATAAATGGTAAATTTTCCAGGGTTCCTTCGGCAACGCGGACATTGACATCTATCAGAATAAATACTTTTTCTTCGTCGTCAGGTGTTGGTCCGTTATCATCCCTGAATAATTCACGACCCAACAAATGGCTGGTATTCACGGAAATTTTTGTAACCAGATGGTCATCGTCCAGTAAAGTATAAATTGGTCCCATATTTTTTGGTGTATTTTCACCAATTTCGTGCTCATTTTGTGGGCGTCGCAGGGCATCCAACAAAGTCTTCATACGATTATCAACATCACTGCGCGCAACCCCGACAATTTCGGGGTGCAATAATAAAATATCCAGTTCTGCCAAAAGTTTTAGATTTGGAGTTATAATCGGATTCCAGTCAATTCCACCAATGTGTCGCGTTGTTATTGGTTGTTTCTTTGCATTCGGCATCATATATTTTGTCAGGTTGTTCCAAGGGCTATTTTCTAACAAATTTTTTAGTTGTGGATGCAGTTGCATACGAATATCAGCAATGTGTTGAGAGCGTTTTTTTGGGTTTGTGCGCAGTTCGCCAAAATATAATAATTTGAATTTCATTTTAATCCTTTTTTACTTGATAATTATAGCATATTTTGCTACATTTTACAGGCAAAAAAAGGAAGAAAATTTATGGCACAAAATAATGATTATACTGGTGATTCAATCAAGGTTCTAAAAGGGTTAGAGGCTGTTAAAAAACGCCCTGGGATGTATATTGGTGATGTTGGTGATGGGTCGGGTCTGCACCATATGATTTACGAAGTCGTAAATAATAGTATTGACGAGGCTATGGCCGGCTATGCAGACGAGGTTTATGTGTCATTAAACCCAGATGGAAGTACAACAATTCGCGATAATGGCCGCGGTATGCCATTTGATATAAATCACGCCGAGGGTCGCAGTGCGCTGGAACTGATTATGTGCGAATTGCACGCTGGTGGTAAATTTGATAATGAAACATCGGGCGCTTATAAGGTGTCGGGTGGTTTGCATGGTGTTGGTGTGTCGGTTGTGAATGCATTATCTACTTGGCTGGAAGTTCGCGTATGGCGCGATGGCAAAGAGGCATTTATGTCTTTTGCCGAAGGGGTGCCACAAACCGATGTTCAGATTAAAGAAATTGGTGGCAACAGACATGGGACCGAGGTTACATTCTTGCCCAGTCCGGATACTTTTACAATAACCGAATTTTCATCTGATGTGATGGAAAATTGGTTGCGCGAACAATCATACTTGAACGCGAATGTCAAAATTATTTTCCAGGACTTGCGCGGGGGCGAACCCACAACAAAAGAATTTCATTCCGCTGACGGGTTAAAGGGTTTTGCTATATTCTTGGATAAGTCCAAAGAAAAATTGACACCGGCGCCAATCCAAATGATTAAACAGATTGGCGATACTTATGTAGAGGTTGTTTTAGAATGGACAACGGCGTATAATGAAACTTCACTTGCTTTTACAAATAATATCCCGAACAAAGATGGTGGAACGCATATGGCGGGATTTCGCGCTGGATTGACGCGTGCGCTGAATAAATATATTGCGGAAAAAAATACCAAAAAAGATATTTCGTTATCTGGGGAAGATTTCAGAGAGGGCTTAACAAACATTGTGTCGGTTAAAATTCCGGACCCAAAATTTGGTTCCCAGACCAAGGATAAATTGGTGTCTTCGGAAATTCGTCCTTTGGTTGAAAATACTACATCTGAAATGCTGTATCAGTATCTGGATGAAAACCCAGCAATTGGCAAGGCAATCATAGATAAAATTATAGAGGCGGCGACCGCGCGTGAGGCTGCGCGCAAGGCACGTGAGTTGTCGCGAAAAAAGACTGGTCCTGAATTGGGGGGGCTTCCTGGGAAATTAGCAAATTGTTCGGAAAAAGACCCTGCAAAATGTGAATTGTTTATAGTAGAAGGGGACTCGGCAGGTGGCACCGCAAAACAAGGTCGCGACCGCAAGATTCAGGCGGTGTTGCCACTGCGTGGAAAAATTCTGAATGTGGAACGCGTGCGTTTTGATAAAATGCTGGTGTCAGAATCTATTACAAATCTGATTACAACGATGGGGACTGGGATTGGACGTGATGATTTTGATATTGAAAAAATGAGATATCACAAGGTTATTATTATGACTGACGCGGATGTTGATGGTGCGCACATACAAACGCTGTTGATGACTTTCTTTTATCGTTATATGCCCCAGGCGATTGAGCGTGGATATATTTATGTCGCAAAACCACCATTGTATGGTGTGTCGCGTGGAAAGCAGTTGATTTACCTGCAAAATCAGCGCGAAATGGATGATTATTTGATGGAGCAATTGGCATCTGATGGTGTTATTGAATTAGCGTCTGGCGAACAATTGTCTGGCGCGGACCTGAAACGTGTTTTGGGTATGGCGCGTGATATGCGTGAAGTTTTGCAACCTTTGTCATCAGTAATACCTCTGCGTTTTATCGAGGCGTTGGCACTGAATAATTTTAATGATTTTGATGCGGCGCAAAAATTCCTGGACGCAGGCGAGTTAGATTTTGAATGTGGATGGAAAATTGAAAATACAGACGCGGGAATTGTTGTTTCGCGCACATTGCGCGGGGTTTTGGAATCCCATTTATTACCAATTGAAAAACTTGATGGGCCAGAAATTCGTGCATTTAATCGTATGGCGGGACGCGATGAAATTATTTCAATGTTTAGAAATCCTGTGAATTTGCGCGCTAAATCAAAGTCGCAAAATGTTTGGGGTGCGATGGAATTATTGGATATCGCGTTTGAGTATGCAAAACAAGGTCTGAAAATTCAACGATACAAGGGTCTGGGGGAAATGAACGCAGAACAATTATGGGAAACAACGATGGACCCAAATAATCGTAATGTGTTCCAGGTAAAGGTCGCAGACGCGGTCCAGGCGGACGAAGTTGTATCAATGTTGATGGGTGATATTGTTGAACCGCGTCGCGACTTTATTGTGGATAATGCGCTGAACGCAAACATAGACGCATAAAGGATATTATTATGACAAAAATAAATGAATTTGGTGAAATTGTTCGTGATGGTGTGGGACTAGAAATCAGTCCCGAAGAATCTGAATTTAATAATTTGGTGTATCTGTTTTATAATCATAAAGATAGGATGACGCCAAGGCAATTACAGAGATACAATGAATTAAAACCAAAACATCAACAAAACGATAACTCTGTAAAAATTGCGTTGGACGCCGCCAAGGCAAAAATCCAAAAATCATCAAAACAAAATCCATTGGATATGATGAAAAAAATAAAAGCCGAAAATAGTCAATGACACCAGAACAATTCTTTACCATAGAAAAGCAAATTATAGATGCTGAGTTGGATGCGGATTTAGATTCATTTTCACAAATAAAAAAACGGCTGTTGACGCATTCGGTTATGGACTTAAACGAATTTACCCGTCAAATAATTTATGTGATTCTGGTGTCAGGGTTTTCACAAAGAACAGCAAAAATAATTCATAAAAAGATTATGGATTATTTAATGTCTGTGTCTATGCCAACCGCTGATGATTTATTAAAAATTTTTAATAATAAAAATAAAATAAACGCGATTGTTCGGGTTTGGGAAAATAAAAAACAATATCACGCGGATTATTATAAATTAAAAACACTGGATGAAAAATTAAACTATTTGGCGACTTTGCCACATATTGGAAAAATCACAGCAAATCATTTGGCGCGTAATCTGGGCGAAAATGTTTTTAAGCGTGATGTTTGGATAGAAAGGTTATTAAAAAAATATGGGGAAAATTTGTTGGAAGATTTATCGAGGAAAACAAAATTACCAATTGGGTATATTGATGTTGTGTTATGGAAATCATGCCAAATAGGTTTAATAAAATTATGAAAATAAATTTGGAGTCATCTTGGGCGGAAAAATTAAAAGACGAATTTTCGCAATATTATTGGACGCGCTTGCTGAATTTTTTGGATAATGAATATAAAAGTGGCACGGATATTTTCCCAGAAAAAAAAGATATTTTTTCGGCGTTAAACGCATGTCCATTTGATTCTGTTCGGGTTGTAATTTTGGGACAAGACCCATATCATGGATGGGGGCAGGCGCACGGATTTTGTTTTTCGGTGCCAGATGGGGTGGCGGTTCCGCCCAGCCTGCGCAATATAATTCGTGAAATTGAAAATGATACAGGTGAAGTTTTTCCACTGATGTCGGGCGGCGATATTTCGTATTTGGCGGGGCGGGGCGTGCTTATGTTAAATTCTGTATTGTCTGTGCGAAGTGGCGCGCCCGCATCGCACGCGGGGCAGGGGTGGGAGCAATTTACAGACTCTGTTATTCGCGCATTGAATAAAAAATCAGAACTGGTTTATTTGTTATGGGGTGATTATGCGGCAAAAAAAGCAGCAATAATAGATGAAACAAAAAACTTGGTGTTGCGGTCGGCGCATCCGTCGCCTTTGTCAGCATATCATGGTTTTTTCGGGAACCATCATTTTACGCGAGCGAATGATTATCTGGTGTCGCGCGGATTCGCGCCTATTAAATGGGTAAAATAATCTTGATTTTTAATAAATGCCTGATATAATCGGGCTTGTTTGGCGGGTTAGCTCAGTGGTAGAGCAGAGGAATCATAATTATCAGAGGGTAAGTGTGATTTATCTGGATACAGCCCTGAACACCCCAGGTTTCGGCAGAAATACCGAAATAACAAGTGTGGATAAAACTGGAT
Organism: Rickettsiales bacterium; assembly: GCA_031262525.1. Taxonomy (GTDB): domain Bacteria; phylum Pseudomonadota; class Alphaproteobacteria; order Rs-D84; family Rs-D84; genus JAISHM01. The sequence continues at coordinate 13,877 of JAISHM010000006.1, forward strand.
AGAATTGGATTGAAATCTGGGGAAATATAAGTTATATTTTACACAGATGACACACAGGATTACACACAGAGTAAGATAAGGTAAAAATTGGTAAAAGTTTTTTTGGCGGGATAGCTCAGTGGTAGAGCAAGGCAATCATAATGCTTGGGTCGGGGGTTCAAATCCCTCTCCCGCTACCAAAATTCACAGGGGATTTATCCCCTGTTTTTTATTGAAAATATACACCTTGTTTAACTCTTTGCCATTTGGATTAGAAATTCAGCACAGGCGGTGTCATATGTTTTGTATGTCAGTGCCAATACCAAACCGCTATCACATTCTGCATATGCCTGTGCCAGTTGTTCTGGCAGGTGTCGTAATATACGATTATTTGATTTCCGAATGGCTTTTTTGATTCTCTCTATCATTCTGTTTTCAAATTCAATTCTTTCTTGCTCAGTCATTATTTTCTCCTTTGTTTTTTGTGATTTTTGTTAATTCTTCGACAAATTCTTCACTAAACTCGTCAAATTCTGCGGTTAAAATATCTTCTATTTTTTGCGGGTCTTTTATATTGACCAGGCGCGGCGCAATATTAAACGGGATTCGCATCATTTTATCGCGATGAATCCGTGCCACTGCAAAAGCATCGCTTTCAACCTGTGCGGCAGAAATCAATTTTCCGCTCTTCTCTTCATATTCCAATTTTTTCAAAGCCGCCTCATAAGCCATACGCATTGCGCGGCTTTTACGATAAGAATCGTTTGATGTGTCCGAGACCTTTTTGTCTTCATTGTATGTCGTGTTTGTATTTTTACACCATTGAACATCTGCAATCGCGGGGTCAATTTTGCCATCATGGGTTGTGCTGATGCGTCCAGTTTCAATGGCTTTGCGTACAGCAGCGTCAGAAACGCCAATGTATTTCGCATATGCTCTGATTGACATCGCCATTGTTTTTTTACCCTTGTTTTGTTCCCAAAAGTTCGCACTAAGTTCGCGCCCAGGTTCGCACCGTTATCCCAAATTTCTGCGGTGTTGAACCGCAAAGTGCGAACTGCGAACCGTTTTTTATTCTCTGTCGCTAGCGAGGTCTCGCGGTCGCCTTTACCCTCGTGGGAAAATGTCCCCACAGTACCTTTTTGTTTTTTATTTTAATTTCAGTGTTTACTTTGCTCTTCCACCCATTTAATAATTGCGGCGAATGTGAATTGCTTTCCCATGCATTTTTCACGCAATGCCCGTTCAGTTTTTAATAACACTGGTTCTGAATACATTGAAAGTATTTGCGCCAGCGATGCATCCCGCCGCAGTAATTCCGCAAATGAAAAATCATGCGCGATTTCGTATTTTTTGTCTTTGTCGGGGCTGAAATTATTCGCCAATTTTTTAATCAAAGCAGATACATTGTTACTGCCATTGTTATTGTTTATGGAATTGCTATTGCTTACTGCTATTGCCGGAGTCAAGTCATCAGATTGCGAGCCAATCTGTTCAGATTGTTTTGCCCATCTGTTCGCACGTGCAACAGATAGTCCTTTCTTTCTGTTCTGATATGCGGCTTGGTCGCGGTCAATCTGTTTACGCATAAACCGCCATGCACCGACATCACAGTCTTTGTCTGGATAATGCAGCAGGCAATCAAAGATTTGCAATTTTTCCGCGTCCGACAAAGGCGCAATTATATCAATCAAATCAGTTTCCAGCAGGACTCGCATAGCAACCCCCCTTTGGTTATTGGCGGTTCGCCGTTGCCCTGAACGCAGATAGTTCGTCGATAATTTTATTTGCGTCGGCTGGAGTCATTCGTTCGCATTTCTGCCCTGTGCCTTGATAAGTCTGCGAAGCCTCGTAATCCGCAATGTCTGATTTGCGATAAACCACGCGACCAACACGTTTTATAAATTTGGGACCAACGCCCAGCGAACGCCATTTTTGCAAAGTATTGCGTTTACCTGTGAATACTTACGCAAAATACAAAGATTTTTGCAATGCAACATTTATGACATTTGAATTGCCAGCATACAGCAAGCCGAATAAATTAAATAAAAGGTTCGTTAAACGTAAAAAGATTTATTTTACCGATACTAATTTCTTGTGCTATATCAAGCGTCGCGACATAGTGGATTTATATAATAATGACAAATCGGTTATGGGACATATATTTGAAAACTTTGTTGCAACGGAAATTATTAAAAATACAAGTGTTTTACCAGATAAATATTATGTATCGCATTTTAATCCTGTACGTGGTGAGGGCAACGAGACCGACTTTATTATTGAAAAAGACAATGGCGAAACAATCGCAATCGAAGTTAAATTGGATTCCACGTTAAACCCGAAAGATTTTAAAAATATGGAATTATGCCGTGATACAATTGGCGACAAATTCAAACGTGGTATAGTCCTTTATACTGGTGAAAACATTGTCCCATTTGGTGATAAATTATGGGCAGTGCCTGTAAATTATTTGTATGAGTAAAGATTTGCTTGAATATTGGGTTTTCGTGTGTTATATTTCATTCAACAAACAAGTAGTGGGTTTGGGGCGAAAGCCCAGACAAACAGCGGTTGTGATACAAAGCGACAAGCGCGCAAATGACGCGCAAAGGCTCGTAAAGGTATTGTCGGGTGGGTAAAAACGGCGGATTTCCGCGTTAAATTATTGTCTGCTGACTGGTATCATAATCCTTTGGTCGGGGGTCCGAATCCCTCACCCGCTACCAAAATTGTAAATTGCCCGCATAGTATAATGGTAGAACACGTCCTTGGTAAGGACGAGACGGCAGTCCGATTCTGCCTGCGGGCACCAGAATAATATATTCATCGGCATTGGCATCGGCTCGTGTATTTTTATACACTTCGCCACTGACCAACACCAATAACTATATCATTTTATCACCCGCAGCGGGCACCAGAACATCGCATATGCGGCGAATTTTTTTCCTTTGTTTATTTTTTAAATAAGACTATGATATGAAAAAGGGAGAAAAAAAAATGAAAAAAATATTGCCCGTATCTTTGTTTGTATCTGTTTTTTCAATATCAGCATTCGCCGATATAATCACTTCAAATCAGTATATTAGTAATGGCGAAACAAAAAACTATACTGACCCAATTGCAGAAAATATGACCGATACTTATCCAGGGGTTGTATTTTATAACGAGGGAGAATTAAATATAACAAATGGGGAATTTAACACCAACTCTACAACTGGAAATAATGGTTTTGGTGGTGTAATTATGAATTTAAATACGATTGGTTTGAAAAGCACTGTGTTCGATAAAAATACAGCAGAAAAAAGTGGCGGGGCAATTTATAATGTCGGTTCTGCAAATATGGACGAAACACATTTTTCTGAAAATACAGGTGCATGGGGTGGCGCAATTTATAATGATGGCGGCGAGTTGGAGATTACAAATAGTTTATTCAGTAAAAATATAGGAACAACCGCAGGTGGCGCAATTTCCAGTTCAAATACAATAAATATAGAAAAAAGCACATTTTCTGAAAACGAAAGCGCATGGGGTGGCGCGATTTATTCCACTGGCGATATAAATATAAAAGAAAGTTTGTTTGTGGATAATGATAGTGGTGCGAATTATGGTGGTGCAATATATATCCAGGGCGGTCAGACAGATATTTCAGATTCAAATTTTTCTGGTAATACCGCCAGTGGTGGCGGCGCAATCAGCGCAAGTACCGCGTCTGGTATAACTATTTCCATCACGGATAGTTTGTTTGAAAATAATTCTGTAACCGTTCAAGGTGGCGGTGCAATCAGTAATTATTCTTGGGGAGATGGTGTAATTGTTGATAATACTATTTTCAGAAATAACCAAACAACAGGGACCACTCTGATAGATGGCACAGCTGCCGAAGGTGGTGGCGCAATGTTTTTTGGTTCTGATTCCGCAACATCGCTGACGAATAGTCAATTTATAAACAATACTTCTGTTATGAATGGTGGTGCGATTTCAATGCGAGCCAACAGGTTGGGGGACCAATCTTCTGCAAAACTTGATATTAGTGATACAACTTTCAACACAAATGTTGCATCTGGAAACGGCGGCGCGATTTTTAATACTTTCTATGGCAGTGCCGCGGATGCTGATTTTGTAAAAATAAATAACTCTATTTTTTCAAACAATACTGCCGTAAATGGTGGCGCGGTTTATAATGATGGGACTGGTGACAAGATTGGTGGTATCGCGGCAATAAAGTTTGTTGGCGCAACATTTACAGATAATATCGCAACAACAAACGGCGGCGCGATTTATAACGCTGGTGGCGATATTTTGTTTTCTGGTGGCGCGACTTTTTCTGGGAACAAAGCAAATGGGGTGTTAAATGATATTTATAACACAGGTACTTTGACCTTTGATGGGGGAATTGTTGCGCTGGATGGTGGAATTGTTGGGGCTGGCGAAGTTGAATTTACAAACGGAACTTCGTTAAAAGCCAGTTTAACAGGTACAAATCCAATTATAACAACCAGTAAATTGTCAGGAACAATAAATCTGGTTGTAACCAATGTGAATGGCGGGCAAATTGTGTTTGATGCAGGTGAAGACACCCTGGTAATCAATAATAATAATTCTTTGTATGATATCACGGGTGTGTCAGGAACCTGGACAATCGCAAAGAGAAATACAGACGAGATATTATCAAATATCGGCGCATCAAATGAAGATGCAGAAATGGTTGCCGGGATAATGGCGGGGGATTCTAATAATGATAGTTTTAACTCTCTGCAAAATGAGATTACCGCACTGATGCAAAATGATTATACAAAAGCGACAGCAATTAAAATGTTGCGTGAAATGGCGCCGACCAAGGCACCAACCATAGTAAGTAATTCGGTTCAGACGACCGGCGCTGTGATGAAATCTGTGGGGACGCGATTTAGTGGCGGTGGAATTAGCAGCGGAATGTCATCTGGTGATTATGTTTATGGTGATACAGCAGTATGGGCCCAGGGTTTGTATAACAAATCAAAATTGACGGGCGCAAATGGATACAAGTCAGATTCTTATGGTATATCGGCTGGGTTGGAAAGTGAATTGACCAGGGGGGTAAAATTGGGTTTGGGGTATGCATTTACTGAAACAACTATTGAACCATTTGCGAATTCAACTGATATCAACTCAAACACTTTTGTATTATACGGGGAATATAAACCATTACATTTATACGGATTCCAAGATGCTGGAAATTGGTATGTGAATTCTATATTGTCCTATACAAACAGCGTATATGACAATGATAACAAGGTTGGATTAAATCATATTATGGCGAATTATGAAACGGATACATTGGCGGCGCAAATGATGACTGGTTATGATATTCATGCGTTTGATTTGAATTCCAATAAACTTTTTACAATGACGCCAGAGATTGGATTGCGTTATATGAATATCAAACAATATGATTATACGAATAGTATCGGGAGTTTTTACAAAGGTAAAAAATACGATATCTTGACAGGGTTGGCAGGTGTGAAATTGGCAACAGACTTTTATCTGTCTGATAACTTTATGTTGCGACCAGAATTGCGAATTGGGCTTACATACGATATGTATAATGCGGATGGTTCGTCGGTTATGCGGCTTGCGAATGGTTCAACGATTGTTACAAATGGCGGTGCGCTGGATAGGTTAGCAACCGAGATTGGATTTGGCTTGACGGCAAGTTTGTCTGGAAATGTTGATTTCAGTTTAATTTACGAAGGGCAATTCCGTGATGGTTATTCTGATAATACCGGGATAGCAATGTTAAAAATATATTTCTAGGAAAAAAAATATCCGAATTTTTTCGGATATTTTTTATGGGTTTGGTGTTAAAATTATCTTATGCGGTATTTGTTTGTTTTTTTATTTTTTTTAACTGGATGCGCTGGATTACAAATCCCAAGTGATTTTAAATATTATGATATTAAAACAGATTTTTTTACAATCGCGTCATGGCAAAAAATTACAACCGATGATGGTGTGATAAAAGTCTATATAGAGGGCGACGGACACGCGTTTAATCGTCTGGGGCGACCAACATCTGACCCAACGCCCCATGGAACACTTGTGCGGGATTTAGCCTTTGCGGATACTTCGGAAAATGTGGTGTATTTGGCGCGACCTTGTCAATTTATACAAGGGGGGGGGTGTGATAAAAAGTATTGGACGACTGCGCGTTTCTCCCAGGAAGTAATTCAGTCAGAATATATAGCAATAAAAAAAATAGCGGGTTCCAGACCTGTTGTTTTAATTGGATATTCTGGTGGGGCACAGGTCGCAGGGTTGTTGGCGACAACAACAAATCTGAATATAAAAAAAGTTATAACATTGGCGGGGAATTTGGATTTTAATACCTGGACATCTGAATTTAATATGCCGCCATTATCTGAATCTTTGGCTTTGGAAAATTATAAAAAAGATTTTATGAAAATATCACAAATACATTATGTTGGGGAATTTGATAAAATTATTCCTATGAAAATTACAACCGATTTTGTTGGTTCTGAAAATGTGGTTGTTGTGCCTGGGGCAGACCACAGCAAAGGATTTGAAGTAATATATACAAAAATATGGAATGAAAATTAGTTATAAACGGATTGAAGTATAGTGGATAATCCTTGCATTATTTACAATCTGGGTATAGAATGAGCCCTGTGTTTCTAAATAGAATATAATTTATGAATTTATACCAGTATCTTAAAAATGCCGCAGATTCCGCGCCGAATAAACTCTTTTTAATCAAAGAATCTGTTTCGTATTCTGAATTTATAAAACGGATTGCGCGTCGCGCCGCAATATTGGAATCCGATGGTGTAGTTGCTGGTGATGTTGTTGGAATTTTGGCGCGTAATATCCCAGAATTTTTGATTACAGCATGGGCCGCTTGGCAAGTTGGTGCGCGTGTTTTGTTATTGGATAATAAATTGACCCATGATGATTATGAAAATATGACATCTCTGGTAAATTGTAAAATAGTCTATGCCGAAGAGAGGTTTATTTTCCAAACAAAAAAGATTAAATTTTGTGATATTTGCGCCCCAGACAAAGATATAAAAAAAACACCGAAAATTGTTGATGTTTCGGGTGATGAAATTGCAACTCTTCAATTTACATCGGGTTCAACCGGCGTGCCAAAAATTGTCCCATTGACCCATAATAATTTAATTGCGGCGGCAGACGGACTGGAAGACCTGCGTGGCTATATTGACGATGGCGATGACTTTTTATTATTCTTGCCATTGTTTCATATTTTTGGATTGGCATTTATTACGTTAAATGCAATTCATTATCGTGGTGGTGTTGTTTTGGAAACATCGGGCAACCCGCGCGAGATTGTTAAAAACTTCCGTATTTACAAACCGCGTGTTGTTCCGGCAGTGCCACGAATTTGGGAAATTATTCGTAATATGATAATTTCTGAATATAAAAATCATGGAACTTGGTCGGCGGCAAATTGGATTTTGCGACATCAAAAATTATTGCGATTTTTTCATCTAAACCAGCTTGTGCGTCAAATGCAATGGCCGGTTCATGAAATGTTTGGGCGCCGGCGCGCGACCTTGATTGGTGGGGGGGCCGCGGTAAAACCAGAAATTATTGAATTTTTTGAGTGGTTCGGTTTTGATTTCTTACAAGGGTATGGTTTGACCGAGGGAAGCGGCCCAAATTGTGTATCTTTACCGCGCCCTGGACGATATGTGGGCAGTGTGGGTATGCCATTGCGTCCAAATGACTTTAGAATACAAAATCAAGATAAGTCGGGTGTTGGTGAATTATGGCTGCGCGGGCCAATGATTTTTTCTGGGTATTTGGATAATGTTGCTGCGACCAATGAAATTTTTAATAATGGCTGGATGAATACTGGCGACCTGGCACGCACGGATAAAAACGGCGAAATTCATATTTGTGGGCGCGCGAAAAATGTTATTGTTTTGGGGTCTGGGAAAAATGTTTTTCCAGATGAGTTAGAGGCTGCATACATAACAATTGACGGCGTAAAAAATGTTATGGTTATTGAATTTGATGGGCGTGTATTCGGTATTTTCCAGGTTGATGACTATATAACTTTGGAAAAATTGGGCGCAAAAATAGAAGTTGTAAATAAAAAAATTGCGCCATATAAACAGGTGGTGCATTTTGCAATAACTACCGAAAATTTACCCGCAACCAGCAGTGGAAAAAACAGACACTTTATCGCCAAAGAATTGTTAAAAGCGGGCGCATACCCAAACCGAAAATAATTATTGAAATTTTGTAAAAATATAATAAACTATTGTTCGTTGTGATGAATAATTTGTAATCAGTAATTATTCCGCGAACTATGACACGACTGACAATCGAAGAGTTTTACAACAAAATCAAAGGCAATTATAAATGATGATTATAAATTTATAATTGTGAATCCAGGGTGGCACCGCGTTATAAAAATCTACGCCCCTGGGAAATTAAAAACAAAAGGTGTTAAAAATGACTTTATCTTTGCAATCAAAATATCGTACACATACTTGCGGGGAATTATCTGCAAAAAATGTCGGCGAGAGTGTTGTTTTATCTGGCTGGGTTCATCGCAAACGCGACCATGGTGGTTTGTTGTTTATTGACTTGCGTGATAATTATGGGATTACACAATGTGTTTTAGATAATATGGCGGGCGCTTCGGATATTCGCCCTGAATCAGTTATTACAATTCGTGGAAATGTTGCAAAGCGTGATGATACAGCGATAAATAAAAAAATTCCAACTGGTGAAATTGAAATACAAACTGGGTCTTATGAAATTTTAACATCGTCTGATGTTTTGCCTTTCCAAGTATTTGGTGATGATGGCAGTGTTGCCGAAGATTTAAGATTAAAATACAGATACATTGACCTGCGTCGTGAATCGCTGCATCACAATATATTATTTCGCAATAGCGTATTAAAGTTCGCGCGGGACAAGATGTGGGATTTTGGTTTTTCGGAATTTCAGACACCGGTTTTGACGGCAAGCAGTCCAGAAGGTGCGCGCGACTTTATTGTGCCATCGCGTCATCATCATGGACAATTTTACGCGCTGCCCCAGGCACCACAAGTATTCAAGCAATTGACACAGGTTGCAGGATTTGACCGATATTTTCAGATTGCGCCATGTTTTCGCGACGAAGATTTGAGGTCTGATAGATTGCTGGAATTTTACCAATTGGATTTGGAAATGAGTTTTGTTGATTTATCTGATATTCAGGAAATCGGAAATAAATTATTACCGGCAATAATTAAAAAATTTGCGCCGAATAAAAAATTGGTTGATGAAATACCGCATATTACTTTTGATGAATCCATGTTGAAATATGGAAATGACAAACCGGACCTGCGCAATCCGATTGAAATTTTTGATGTGTCGGAAATTTTCGCAGATTCAGAATTTTTGGTGTTTTCAAATGCGGTAAAAAATGGTAGTGTTGTTCGCGCAATCCCAGCGCCGAATACCGCGGACAAGCCTCGTTCGTTCTTTGATAAATTAGGTGAGTTTGCAACCAGTGAATTGGGACTGGCGGGACTGGCGTATATCTCAATGGGCGCAGATGGCGCAAAGGGACCAGTTGCAAAAAAATTAAATGAATCCCAAATCGCAAAATTAAATTTGGGGCAGGGGGACACACTTTTCTTTGTGTGTGATGTGCCGAATGTTGCGGCCAAAGCGGCGGGAAAACTGCGTGATAAATTGGGCGCGGATTTGGAGCTGATAGATGAAAACGAAATGCGTTTGTGTTGGGTTGAATCATTCCCGTTTTTCGAGGAAACAGATGAATCACCAACCGGGATTGGTATGACACATAATCCATTTTCTTATCCCTTGGCGACGCTTTCAGAACTGGATACAAAAAATCCGTTGGATATAAAGGCCGCTCAGTTTGATATGGTATTAAATGGCGCGGAAATTTGTTCTGGTGGATTACGCAACTATCAACCAGATGTTATGTTAAAGGTTTTCAGTATTGCGGGATATCCAGAAGAAGAAGTAAAAAAGAACTTTGCGGGTTTATACACTGCGTTTCAATACGGGGTTCCACCGCACGGCGGATGTGCATTTGGAATTGACCGGATTATCCAAATTATGTGTGATGCAAATAACCTGCGCGAGGTTGTAATGTTTCCAACCAATCAACGCGGTCAGGATTTAATGCTGGGGGCGCCACGCGAAGTTACCGAACAGCAACTGCGTGATGTGCATATCCAGGTTCGTAAAAAAGGATAATCTACCTATTTTTATACTTTGATTAAAATGATAAAATCCCCCATATAGACCAAGGGGGATTTTTATGCATCAACACAAATTGACCACAGGACAGATTATAAAACTGACCGATAAATTGCGTTTAACGCCATTCCAGGTTATGATGATGACAGAACATGGCGACAGATACAATATTGAAAAACTGGTTAAAAAAGGCGATGTTTTATATGCGCCACTGCGTAAATCAGTATTTAATTTTTTTGGTGCGCGCGCAGATTTAATCGGCGCATCAAAAGTTTTGGTTCGTGAAAATCGTCGTATTAAATTATATCCAACTGGTTTTTATAGTGTCGGATTAAAATACTTTGACCCGATGGGGCGGCAACTGACGCGAAAATTATTTTACAAAATAGTGTAAAAAATAATCCATGCTTATGGATTATTTACAATACTTTTAATAAAATCATATTCCCTTGCACGCAATGAGTTTATTTTATTAGTGTTGTATTTTGTTGCTAATGATTCTTCCAACCTATCAACAATAAATTCAGAATCAAATAACTTATGCGGAGTAATTGCAAAACTTTGGCGTCCTAGTAAATCAAAGAAAAATTTTAATTTGTTATTCCATACCAAACCAACCGATGGGACACCCAAAGATGTTGCCAATATATTTGCATGCATCCTCCCTGCGATTATTCCGCGAAATCCCGCAATATCTGATAATAATTGTTGTGGTGATTCCGGTCTGTTCAGAATACAAATATCAAAACCACAATTTTTCTTTATTTCTTTTGCAGTTTCATAATCTGATATACTGCCGTTTGTAAATAATGTAATTTTATATCCGCGGGCAATCATACATCTAATTAAATCAGAATAAATTTTTATAGTATCTGTACCTGATATTTTAATCCCGTTATCTTTGAATATTCGCTTGCGCACGATTCCGATACCAATAATATCACTTTTTTTATTATGTGTAATTTTTGGATTTGCGTCCGCATAGAATAATGCCGGGTCCCCAACAATGCAACTTTTATCGCGCGGAAATTTATATTTTTCTTGCAATACCCAAAGGTCATCACGAACGGATATTTTTGCGATATTTTGCAATGATTTTTGTAGCACACGGCAATACAGATTATTTTTGTCGTATCCCTCGACCCCTACTGCATTCATATACAAAGGCGTTTTGTTTTCAGTACATACTATTTGCAAAGCATAAATAGCCGCCCATAACCATTCATACCTGTATTTTATTAAACCACCACCGGCCAACACAACAACATCCGCGTCAATTACCAAAGATTTGTAGTGTTCGTAAAAATTTCTTTTTTTTAACGCGCCTTTCCATGCGCGAAATACAAAATATCTTTTTATAAATTTTGGAAGATGTCTAAATCTGCGACTTGCTTTTGCCAAAAAATTTATATGATTGTCTGGAATCAAAGAATTAGTTGTCACCAAGTCATTATCATTCATAATACTTTGGAATAAATACCGCGCAGATTCAAGTATTGCGCCATCACCATGATTATTATTCAAAAGTCCAATAAGTGCTATTTTCATTTATATGTACTGATATGATATCTGTTTTTGTGTAAAAATACCCGCGCTAAAATAACACGAATCATATATTTTAATCTGATAAAATAAGGTATTCGTTTGTTTTTGTTCTTGTCCAATTTCATTACGCGCAACAATGCGATTGCTGGGTATATATTTTTTATTTGTGATTCGCGACTATCAAAACCAGTAATTTTTTTGCATGTGGCAACCAAGTTTTTTGCAATCTTTTTATATTCAATTGGATTTGGTGGCGGATTATTAAAGTCATACACACTTTTATTTTGTATAAATTCTGTGAAAGTAGATTTATTAAAACATTTATCATTTCCACCAAACCTGCTGAAATTTTCGGGGTGTTTTCCATATAAATGCAAACATGGCGTTCCCAATGCGACCGCCGGCATACACGAATGCAAATTAGATGATACAACACAATGTGCCCCTTGGATTGTTGCCAGCATCGCCTCGGCTATGTCCATAGTTTCAACACAATCGCCAACCCAACCGACCCATTTTGATATATTAAACACAGGATGATTTCCGGCGCGTTGTTGAACTATGTCAACCAATTTATCATCTAAATCTATGCATAAAATATAATCATCGCGTTTGATTTTCGGATTTGGTAATAGTGTAGATGTTAAACAACCACTGAAATATGATGGAACGCCAACCGCTTCTAGTAATTTAACGCTGTCCATATCGCGACACCCAACAGGTCCCCATTTTTTTAACCATTCCACTGATTTTTTTGATGAAAAAGTTTTATATAAACTTTTATGCATATGCATTGAAATACATAATGGAATTATGTCATCTTTTGGTGGCCAAATTTTTTTTACCAGTTTATCGTATGTTCCCCACCACGCGTTTAATATAATTTTTACTGGGAATTTTCCATTACCCAATGCGATTTGTTCGCGCGGAACATATCGGTCAATATGCGGCAAAAATCGACGCGCAGCCAAACTTTGCACTGTATCACCAATGTTTGTGCAGTTATAAACCATTAAACCGAATTTATCTTTATCATTCATTTTTTATTCCAAAGTTTTCGCAATATACGGGAAAGTAAATTTTCTGTTCTTTGATTTGTTTTTAGTTTTTTTACAAAACGATAATCGTATCTCATTTTATTATTTATTCGCTTAAAACGGCGCACAGCATTTACCCCCAATACCATATACATTGGTAATTCGCTTTGCGCAGCAATAGTTTCAATTATATCATTAGCCGCGATTTCAATATCCCCAAATCCCTTTTTTTGCAAGTATTGTTCGGTTATCTGTTCTTTTTCTGTGTCATTTTTATCCATATTTTCCAAAGAATTTAATCGTATGTTTGTCGGAAACTTTCCTGGATTTATACTCATACTGCGTATTTTATTGTTCTTTTTGTTCCGCAGCGCCTGGGTCATACCATTGACTGCATTTTTGCTTATACCATATAAAACCTGACCCTCATAAAAAGCATCCAGCCCGTCAATACTGGATACATTTATAATTGCGCTGTGGATTTCATTTGGCATATATGGCAATACATCGCGGGTCATATTTATAATACCAAAGACATTTGTTTCAAACAAAGCCCGCATTTTATCGTTATCAAAATCCATTATGTCCGCAACATAATTTATACCGGCATTATTGACCAGAATATCTATTTTTCCAAACTTTTTTACCGCGGCTTTAATCGCCAATTTAATAGATTTCTCATCTGTGACATCCATTGCGACACATAATACATTTTTGTATTCAGATAAATAATTCAGAGATTCTATCCGTCGTGCAGTCGCAACAACATTATATCCGTGCTTTATCGCCGCCAACGCTATTGCGCGTCCAAAACCAGTGGAAGTTCCAGTTATAAAAATTACAGAGTCATTGGGAATTCTAAATTTTTTCATCTGATTTTTCCGCGCACTCCATATTATCTGCTTCATTTAACTTGTCGCGTATAATCGTTGAAGATATTCCATCAGTATGCGGCAAGAAAAACACATTTACCCCCAGATTGGAAATTTTTTCATTTTCTGCGGAAACATACGACAATTCTGGTTCATATCCACGATAATAAGTATCTGGATTATGACCATTATCCAATAACCATTTTATAAATTGAACGGCATTATCTTCTACCAAGAAAACTTTATCAACACATCGTATTGCCTCTACAATTTTAAACCGGCTCAGTTCAGTTATAATAGGGGATTTATTTTTGTCGCGCAATACAACATTATCAACATTTACCCCAGCAATTAAATAGTCACATCGTGATTTCGCATTGTTCAGCAGATTCAAATGCCCAATATGAAACATATCAAAAGTTCCGACAACGACGCCTACTTTCATTGTTTATACCTCTAGTTTCTTATTATTTGCTAAATTACGAACCATTGCCCACTGAGCCGCAGTCGGCAATGCGGTGTTATGTCCTGGTTGAACAAATACTTTTGGTAATTTATAAATATCGCCCCATACCATAAAAGCATAAGTTTCCATGTCATTTGGAAATGGTATTTTTTCACCCTCGAACTCAATAATTTGTAAGGGGTATATGGTATTATAATCGAAAACCTCGCCCAATTTGCTGATTGCAGAATGATGCGCCAGCCCGCCATTTTTAATAGGAGACATTCCCTTTCTGACATTATCATTAAATAATTTTTCTTCGGCTGTTATTACCCGCATAATCTTTTCCCATTTTTTTGCGCGAATGTCATCGGTATCAGAATCAGTAATAATAATGCCACCGCGCGCAGATGTTGCGACACTGTCCGCCAAGAATGCGCCGTGATAATCTTTTTTGCGTATTTTATAATCTGCATAATTTGTTGTATAATCTATTTTATCTGGCAATCTGGAAAACCGAAATATATCCAGGAATAACCCAGTTTTTTTATGTATTATCTTGAAAAAATTCCAGTATTTTCCATATAAAATATCAAATTCTGCGTTTGGTAATTTGTCACGGAATAAAACAACCATTTTGTCCCAACTCTCATCGGTCAATGCGACATCTATGTCATCATCAAATGGGATAAATCCATTATGACGCAGTTTCCCAATAATAGAACCACCAATTACAAAGTATTCCAGTTTATGTTTTTTACAAAATCGGTCAAATGCCATTAAAATAGACAGGTTTGCCATCTGGACCATACGGGGGTATCCACGCGCCGGCGGCAGTTTGGATATATCTGTCAGACGTTGTATTATTTCGGCTGGCGTTGCCACATCGGAACCCAAAGAACGAACTTTGTGCCGCAGTTTGCGAAATGGGATTGGTAAAGCCAACAATCTAAAAAATGTTTTTTTCATTACAAAATTTCTTTGTTTTATTTGATTTTACTATAAAAATACGCGGTGGGATTTACCGCGTATTTTTATTTTTTATTATTTTCTTCATACATTTTTGCAAAATCCACAGGTTGCATTGCAAACGCTGGGAATCCACTGTCGCCTGTCATACACATAATTATCGCGCGCACCGATGGGAATAATAAATTCGGAATATCTATCAACAATGTCCGTTTTGTATCTTCTTCGTCTTTCTTTTCTTCTATTTTTACCAATCCGGAATAAACAGATTCAATCATAAAGATAGATTTTTCGTCTGCTTCCAGTTTGCTGTGTAATTTAACAATTAAATCCACCATAAATACATCATTATCAGCACCCTTTATCTGGATATCCAGATTGATGTCCATTTTTGCAGCACCATTGTCTTGTTTGAAAAACAATTCTGGGACATTTGGGGACTCAAAAGAAAAATCTTTGAGAAATTGTGAAATCAGTTGAAACTTTGCCATTAAAAAACTCCTTTGTTTATGATAATATAACACATAAAGATTAAATTTCAAGAGAGGATATAATGAAAATAAATATCTGTGTCGTTTTGTCTGTTTTAACCCTGTTATTTATGGCGGGCTGCGGGGATTTAACCGAAACACGTGATTATCGCACTGGGGATTCGGCGCAAATCCCATCAAACCTTAAAAAAGTATCATATTCTAATGTTCCTGGCTGGGACGAAGACGACCATCGGTATGCGCTGGCGGCATTTCGCAATACCTGTGCGGCGCGGTTGCAATATCGGGGGCGTGTTGTGCCAGATAAACAATTACTGGATGAGAAATGTCAAATTTTACCATCTGCGTCTATATCACAAAGCGGTGCAAAAAAATGGTTTATGGAAAACTTTGCCCCATATCAGGTTTTTGATGATAGTGGTAAAAAGACAGGGACATATACGGGATATTATTCGCCAGTGATTGACGCCTGTACACATAAAACAGACAAATGTAATGAACCACTGCTGGGGATTCCAACAAACGGGCAAACTTTCAAGGGAATTCCAAAGAAAACAATTGTGCAAAACAATATCGGGCGCGTTCTGTATTGGGCAAACATTGTTGATGTCCAAAATATGCAAATTCAGGGCAGCGGAATGTTAAAATTGGAAAATGGCGATTTGGTAAAATTAAACTTTGCGGCGGTAAATGATATGCCTTTTCGTTCAATTGGTGACCAATTAAAACAACGCGGTATTCGCCCAGATGGTGGTTATTCTTCGGACGCAGTTTGGACATACTTGAAAAAAAATCCATCACTGGCGCGTGATGTGATTTATAATAATCCGCGATATGTTTATTTTAAGCCTGCGCAAAGCCACGATGTTATTGGAAAAATCGGAACGCCGCTGACAAAAATTCGCAGTATTGCAATGGACGATTCAATTTATACAATTGGATTACCGGTGTTTATAAATACTAATCTGTCTGTTGACGGGCGTAAGTTTCGTCGTTTAATGGTTGCCCAAGATACTGGCAGTGCGATACGCGGCTGGATTCGCGCCGACATATTTTTCGGCAGCGGGATTGATGCTTATAAATATGCGCACGGACAACATGCCCAGGGCGAAATATATATTCTGATACCAAAACCATATGGAAAATAAAAAAATAAATTTTACACAACGACGCGGGTATCCCCAAACTATGGGGGCGGTATTTGGTGGATTTTTATCGTTGTTTGGTGTTCGCGCGGGGGCATCTGATTTGTCAGAGCGATGGGGTGAAATTGTTGGTGATGAGTTATCTAAAATTGCAACATTGTATGGAATTCGCGCATTAAAAAACAAACAATTTAATATAACTTTGCGTGCGATAAACCCGGCGGCAAAAACAGAATTATCATATAGGTTGCCAGAATTTTCTGTGAAAATAAATCATTACTTTGGATATGATGCGGTGGCAAAAATTACAATCCGTTAAATCGCGACATATTGCTGTGCGCCAGGGCAATTGCGATTGCGTCCGCTTCGTCAGCGGTTTTTGGGGTTGCCGCGGGCAGTAAAATTTTTATCATTTTTGCAACCTGTGTTTTATCCGCATGGCCGGCCGCAGAAATTGCTTTTTTAATTTTATTTGGTTCATATTCATAGACTGGGATTTTTTTTATCCCAACCGCAACCATCGCCGCCGCGCGCGCATGCCCCAACAATAATGTGCTGGTCGGATTTTTATTTACAAATGTAATTTCAATTGCACACTCATTTGGCGCAAAGTCATCACAAATTTTTGATACCGAATTAAAAATTTCTGATAATCTGTCCGCCAAGGATAATTTTTGATTTGGCAAAACAACCCCGCTGGCAATATATTCGCGCGAACTGCCATTCATATCAACAATTGCCCAGCCAGTGTGTAAAAGTCCAGGGTCAATACCGATTATTCTTCTTTTCATATTAAAAGAGTACCCAATAAAGTATAATCTGTAAAGAAAAAATACTGATTAAACAAAACGGCGCATTGCGCCGCTTTGTCTTACTCTTTACGATTTGGGTAATCGCCTGCTTGCAATTTTTCACGCACCACATGGTGTTTGATTTTTTGTGTTCCAGACAATGGTAATTCATCTGTTGTCATCGCAAAGTGCGTAACCCATTTATAACTGGCTACTTTTTTATTTGCATGCATAATTGACTTCATCAGTTTATCCATCGTTGTGCCGTTTTCTACTTGAAATACGCCGTATGATACGGTTTTATTTTTTACACGATGTTCAAACACTGCGACATTTTTTACGAATGGGATTTTCATAAACAAGGCCTCTAATTCATCTGGATAAACATTTTTTCCAGAATCCAAAACAATCACTTGTTTTTGCCGTCCATGAAAATGCAATTCGCCGTTTTTATCCATTGATACCAGGTCGCCTGTGTTAAAAAATCCGCGTTCATCAAAGGCATTTTGATTAGCCTCGTCATTGGCTAAATATCCGCCAAAAACCTGATGCCCGCGCAACCATAAAACACCGATACCTTCTTCGTTTTTGCATCTGATTTCAACCTCGTTATTAGTAATCGGTCCGCCAAACGCAAATGGTTTTCTGTGTTTTACTGGTTTGGAAATACAGATTGGTCCAACCGTTTCTGTCAGTCCGTATCCCTGGATAAAGGTCAATCCCAGACGTTCGTAAAATGTTTCAACCTCTGGCTTTACCGCAGCGCCACCTGCGACCAACAGGCGCGCACGACCACCAAATACTTTCAATACTGGTTCTTGAATTTTGCGCAATAAAAATCCTAATCCCAGTTTTTGGAAAATATGTCCGTATTTCAGAACAAACGATGCCAACCACCATATTTTCTTTTCTTTCAGAGTAGTTATAATTTTATTGCGGAATACTTCCCATAAACGTGGGACCGCTGGAATAATTTGCGGGCGGTATTTTGCAAAGTCCGACAAAATATCCTTTGGATTGACAGTCGGTTGTAATAAAACATTTGCGCGATAGTGTATAGTCGCCAGAATTTCTACCGCAAACCCAAACACATGATACATTGGTAAAAATCCATATAGCGTATCACCACGATTGAGCCACGCACTCATATCATCCAGGGATTCTGCACATTCCACCAAATTATAGTGTGTCAGTGGAACAATTTTTGGCACGCCGGTCGTTCCCGATGTAAAGGATAATGTCGCGATATCTTCGGATGATACAGACGCAACCTTTGGATAAGTTTTTGGTTTTTCATCTGTTTCGGTAATATCATAAAACTTAAACTTTGCTGATTTATAGAAAAAACTTTTTTCCGCCAAAACCAATTTTGTTTTGGTCAGTTTTGTCATATTATCATATTCAAACGGGGTTAAATTTGTATCCAGCAATAACACCTGGGCCCCCAGATACCATATTGCAAATAATGATAATGGAAATGACGGAATGTTATGTGCCAGAACACCAACAACACTACCCTGTTTTACCCCCAACGATTCCAATGTTGCGGCGCGATTTTTCACCATTGTGAAAAAGTTTGCGTATGTTATATTTTCACGCGTCAGGAACAATTCGTTCGGGGCGTCTGCCACCGCCTGTTCCAGATATTTATACATATTCATTTTGTTTTACCTTTACTTGTATTCGCGATTTGCGAATAAAATTCCTTTGTTTTTTATATTGAACGGGTCTATTATAATAAAAATAAAAGGAATATCAAATGAAGATTTTAACATTAAATATCAACTCTATCCGCGCGCATATTGAATCATTTATCGCTATTTTGGAAAGCGGTGAATATGATACAATTTTGGTCCAGGAATTAAAAGTTGAAACAAATTTATTTCCATCTATTTTATTTGACCATCTGGGGTATAATTTTCGCGTTTTTGGGCAAAAATCGTGGAATGGGGTCGCAGTGTTTTCTAAATTTTCTATCGAGGATTTTGCGCGCGGACTGCCAAATTATCCAGATACTAACGCCCGTATGACCGAATGTGTGATTGACGGAAAATTGCGCGTGATAAATGTTTATATGCCAAATGGAGAAGCGATAGATAGCCCAAAATTCCCATATAAAATTGAATGGATGAATCATTTTACAAAACATATTGCTCCATTATTAAATAGTGACGAGCCTGTCATAATCGGCGGAGATTTTAATGTTGCAATAACGGATGCAGACATTTGGAATCCAAAACAATACGAAGGCAGCAGTATTTCCGCACCCGCCGCACGCGAAATTATGCAAAAATGGTTGAATGATGGGTGGTCTGATTCTTATCGGCGTTTTAATCCAGATGCTACAAAGCCTTGGACTTGGATTGGGTACCGCGGAAATTCTTTGCAAAAAAATGATGGATTGCGCCTTGATTATTTTCTGGCAAATTATGCGGCGCAAAAACTGATTAAAAGTTGCGACATTGACCCACGACCACGAAACGCTATAAAACCAACCGACCATTTGGGATTGTTTTTGGAGATTGGTGGGTAGTGCTGGTGGGTAGTGCTTGTGGTTAGTGATGGTGGTTAGTGCTTAGTGGCTGGTAAATTTGTCCATTATAAAGGACAAGTTTTTTAATCTGTAAATTTGTTATTTATAATCTTATAAACAAGAACAAAATTTTCATCATACTGGCACAGGATTGCAAGAACCGGTATCCAGGAATTTTATTGTTGTCCATTATAAAGGACAACGATATCCTTGTTTATACAACTATTACTTATCGTGTATTATAACTTGTCCTTTATAAAGGACACCCAACTTCTAATTACCAATACTAATCCATAGCACTATTCACCAACACTAATTCGTAATTTTCGCCCCAAACCAAATTCGGTTATATAAATATGAATTGTGTTTTCGGGTAAAAATTCGGACGCAATTTCTGGCCATTCAATCAGAGTAATATCATTTGCGATGGCGTGTTGCATACCAATCTCGGTCAATTCGGAAATATCTGAAATCCTGTATAAATCAAAGTGAGAAATTCCATCATAATTTTGCACGATTGTAAATGTCGGACTGGGGACAATCGTGTCCGCACCGCGCAACTCTTGGATAATCGCGCGCGCGATTTCTGATTTTCCCATACCCAAATCCCCGTGCAAGGCAACCACCACCGGCGCACACAGAGTTCGCGCAAATCCCCGCGCCCAATTTTTTGTTGATTCAATATCTTCCAAAATAACTTCTTTCATTATATAACCCTAATCCATAATCTATATTATTATTATTATCATTATTATAATTATTACATTTATTATAATTCAGTATTTCTTACTTGTCCATTATAAAGGACAACCAACACTAATCCCCAGCACCAGCCACTAACACTAATTTATGCTTACTCTAATAACAACAAATCATCTTCCATTTGTTTAATTTGGTCGCGCAGTTCGGTTGCGTGCTCGAACTCTAAATTTTCTGCCAACTTAAACATTTTTTTGCGCAATGTTTTGATTTCTTTCTCCAATGTTCCGCGGTCCAAAACCCCACCATTTTTATTATATACAAACTGACGCTTTTTATCTGTTTTTTCATCCTTATCGCCGACTTCGGCAAATATGGATTTTATAATTGTCTTTGGAACTATGCCGTGTTTTTTATTATAAGCCATTTGTATAGAACGACGGCGTGCGGTCTCGTCAATGGCCGTCTGCATAGATTCCGTTATTTTATCCGCATACATAATTACGCGTCCGTTTGCGTTTCGCGCCGCACGCCCAATCGTCTGAATCAGCGAACGAGCGCTGCGTAAAAAACCTTCCTTGTCAGCGTCCATAATCGCAACCAATTCGCATTCGGGGACATCCAGTCCTTCGCGCAGTAAATTTATTCCGACCAAAACATCAAACTTTCCCATACGCAATTCACGCAGTAATTCAATGCGTTCCAGAGTTTCGATGTCCGAGTGTAAATATCGCGCACGCACCCCGTGTTCGGTTAAATAATCGGTCAATTGCTCTGCCATTTTTTTTGTTAGGGTTGTAACCAAAACGCGCCCCGATATTTTCTTTATATTTTCCAATAAATCATCAACTTGATTTTTTGTTGGGTGAATTTCAATTTCTGGGTCCAACAGACCAGTTGGACGAATAACCTGTTCGGCGACAATGCCACCCGCCGCATTCATTTCCCAATCTGCGGGTGTGGCGGACACAAATATAGTTTGTGGTCGCATCGCATCCCATTCATCAAAAGACAACGGACGATTGTCTGCGCAACTTGGTAGACGAAAACCATATTCAGATAATGACTTTTTTCGCGCCGCGTCGCCTTTACCCATTGCGCCAATTTGCGGCACGGTCACATGACTTTCATCAACGAATAATATAGCATCCGTGGGCAGATATTCAAACAAAGTTGGTGGTGGTTCCCCGGGTTTTCGTCCAGACAAATACCTGGAATAATTTTCAATTCCGCGACAAATTCCGGTTGATTCCATCATTTCAATGTCAAAACCTGTGCGCTCGCGCAGGCGCTGTTCTTCCACATATTTTTGCGCGTCCTTGAAAAAATCCAATCGCGATGCTAAATCTTTTTTTATTTCGCCGATTGCTTGTAATACGGTTGGCATTGGCGTCGCATAATGGGTATTTGGATAAATCGCAATTCGGTCCAACTTTTTTAATTTACCACCGGTCAGAGTATCAAATTCCCAAATTTCTTCCACCATATCGCCAAAGAAAGAAACCTTCCACCCGCGGTCCATAGAGTGTGATGGAAAAATATCCAAAGTATCGCCACGAACACGAAAATCCCCGCGCCCGAACGCTGTATCGTTTCTTTCGTATTGGATATTTACCAACCCACGCATAATTTCTTTGATATTAGTTTTGTCCCCAACCGACACAATCATTTTCATCTTCATATATTGTTCGGGGGAACCCATACCATAAATAGACGATACCGATGACACAACAATAACATCGCGCTCTTCCAGCATTGCGCGCGTTGCCGAGTGTCTCATTCGGTCCAGTTGGTCGTTGATTGACGCGTCCTTGTCAATATAGGTGTCTGTTGTTGGCATATACGCCTCGGGCTGATAATAATCATAATAAGAAACAAAGTATTCTACATGATTTTCTGGGAAAAATGATTTCATTTCTGTATAAAGTTGTGCCGCCAAAATCTTATTGGGCGCCATAATCAGGGTGGGGCGCCCCAATTCCGCGATAACATTCGCCATTGTAAAAGTCTTACCCGTGCCGGTCGCCCCCAGTAAGACCTGATTTCGTTGTCCTTGCTGGACCCCAACAACCAAATCACGAATTGCATCGGGCTGGTCCCCACTGGGAATATAATCACTGCTAAGATTAAATATTTTTTTATTCACCAATTTAATATAATTCATTATAATGAAATTGCAAGAGAGAGAATATATGAAGTCGTCTTCACAACATATT
The DNA here is from genome assembly GCA_031262525.1 of Rickettsiales bacterium. GTDB lineage: Bacteria > Pseudomonadota > Alphaproteobacteria > Rs-D84 > Rs-D84 > JAISHM01. Next base: position 36,847 of record JAISHM010000006.1, read on the forward strand.
GCTATTTTCTGCGTGTTAGCAGTGATTTTATCACTGGTAATCGCATGGCTGATTGTGCCCCCATTATTTAATATGAATGGATTGCGTCCGTATTTTGCACAAACTATTATGAACCAGACCGGTACCCCAATAAAAATAAATGGCAAAATTCATATCAGCACGATTGGTAGAATCAGTGTGGTTGCGCATGATATAACAACACAAAACGGGACCATAGAGTCGGTATCTTTTTCTATCCCAATGTCAAAAATTTTTGATATAAGAAATGCACCTGTATCTGGGGATATTTATGTTCGTGGCGCAAATATGGAAATAGAAAATTTGACCCCCATACGAATAAATCAAAAAATAAACATTTCTGATTCAGTTATAAATTTTATGGGAATGAATTATCATATTCTGAATGGAACACTTGAAAACGGCAGTTTTTCTGGTGGTGTTCGCACAGACCAACATAAATATGTTGTAAATTCCAATGGTTCGGAATTTTTTGTTATAAACAAGAATGAGGGGTTATCCATAAACGGAACTTTTCTATCAAACGGCGGTGTGCATGCAACACTTAAAATAGACACAGATGATGTAAATACTTGGTTTAATTTTTTCGAGCCTGATATTTGGGAACATGTGAATATGAGTATGAATATTGACTGGGACGGGAAATATGGATTTGTATTTTCTGATATTACTGGAAATGTTGGTGGGGATGATTTCAATGGACGCATAGTTTTACCAGAAAATGGAATTCGCGAAATGTCTTTTTCTTCGGATTCTATTGACTTTGACCTGAATTTTTTGCGGACGCAAAAATTATTCTTGAAAAATGCTTCGTTGGATTTAGACCTGAATGGAAATTTGCGTTTTAATAATAAGTTTTTTAATTATGTTCGGTTGCACGCGGTTGGCGATGACAAGACCGAAAAAATTAAAAGTTTGGAATTTGGTGGCGCAAAAATCAGCGGAAAAATCAGCGGGGAAATTTTATCAAATGGTGATGAAAACCTAAATCTGGAATTTTCACGCGCAGGCGCCGATGTTTATTGTAAATTACGCAAAACAAAGAATCTGTGGGCGTGTGATGAATATAAATACAAAGACAAAGAAATATCAGCCGTTGGAACATTGGTTGTGGATTCTGAAAAATTTTCTGGGACGATGACATCTGAAAATGATATGCCGCGTGATTTTAATTTTGTAAAATTTACAGAATTTACAAAAACTGATGGTGAAATTATTTTCCGTTTTCGTAATATGGGTGGAATTGCAAAAATACAAAAGAATAAAGTCAGTATTACTTATAATTTTGTAAATGATACGAATCTGAATTGGTTGTATCCAAACAAATTTCCTTTTCTGCCAAACCAAATGACTGATGAACTGGGTGATATTGTTATTGGCGGAGATGATATTTCTTTTTTACCAAAATCAAAAAAGTGGGAACTGACAACATCTGGGAATTATTTTTATTTAACAGGGGACAGCGTAATCAGTTTTATAAAAAACTTTGCGCCGGGCGCAGATTTAAGTTTTCTAAATGATTTTAGTTTCGAAATGTCTGGTAATTTTAATAAAACATCAATATCTGATTTAGAATTACGAATTGCAAATCATATATTTCGTGGTCGCGTGTCTGATAATAATTTAACACTGATAACCGAAACACTGGATATGGATATTTTCGCAAATAAAAATTATTTTACAAAATATGATGAAAATCAGTTTTTACATAATGCACCAATTTTAATCCCATTTGATTTTACCAATATAAAAATTTCTCTGTCGGCTGGTTCTGTTATGTTCAGCGGGGAAAAGTATGAAAATTTTATATGGACATTGGCAAATAACCAAATGAATTTTTCAATCAGCGATACAACGCGTGGCAGTGTCCTGGCCACAATAATAAAAAACAAATTTAATTATGATATTTCTGTGCGGTTAAATCGTTTTGCATTTACCAGAAAATTATTACCAGAAACAATGCCGTTAAATATAACCGAATCAGTGGCAACCGGTGATGCAAAAATTTCCAGCAATGGACGAATTGCGTATGATTTTTGGAATAATATGTCGGGTCCTGTGAATTTGACTTTTGATGGGGGAAAACTGATTGGAATCGGCACGGATTATTTGTATGCGAATGCATTAAATTTAACGCCGGTAAATACAGATGATATTTTAACAACTGCTTTGTCTGGTGGCACAACAATAATAAAAAGTATGAACTTTTCTGGTGAGTATAAGGGTGGAAAATTTATAACTACATCTCCATTAAAAATCATTGCGCGTTTTGCAACAATCACTGGGGATTTGGAGATAGATGACAATAAAATGACTGCTAACTTAAAAGTTTTGTTCAATGGTATATCGCCGTCTCCATCGTCAATACCGATGTCGATATTTTCCGATGGGACGCGCGATTATTCATTTGATAATATATTGGTAAATTTCAGTAGTGATTATCTGATAAAATTTATGAACAAATCATAAATGCAAAATTATAATTCTGTTGGTAATGACATTCCTCTGGCTTCTATGTATATGCGTTCCGAGCCTGTACCCTTTCTGATTTCTAGATAGGTATTGGTCATATTTCCGTTATTTACTGCTATATATGTTGATACCTCACCGGATGCTGTTCCTGTTGTTTCCCGTGTTATATTTACATGATAATTAGCATCTGCGAATGGCATTGGAAATGTCCAACCAAGTTTTGTATGTGTTGTGCTATTAAACCTTATACCTTGTTCAACCCATCCAGATTTATATCTGCGATACCAAACATAACCACTGGTGGTATTAGATGCAGATGTTTTAACAACATAATCTATGTATTCATTGGATAATGTTGGTGATTTTGATACAATCAGGTTTGTATCAACAGGTTCGTGTAATTCATCTTTGGTGGCATAGTTTGTTAAATCTGGTATATCGGCGGAAAGAGTTTCACCATTCATGGTAAGTCCGGTGCCTATTTTAACACATCCCTTTACAGATGCACTGGCGGTAGGGATATTAAATTCGGCAATTGCGGTTGCGGCTGCCAAAATATCCTGGGGCATACCCAGTTTTTCCCAATCTGAAAAATTATTTAATTTATTACGAAATTCTTTGACCAATTCCACCAAATAATTAAAATCGGTATTCAGATGATTTGGTTGAATCATACCTGCTTGTGGATAACAAATTGGACGAGTTAAAGATAATTCGCGGTATATTTTGATTATCGTCCCTGACGCTGGGGCATTGTTAAAAACAATCCTTCCCCCCCAATTTGATATAATCCCAATATCATTTGCAGCGCGTTGTTCTTCTGATTCGTATTCTGGCTCGGTTGTTGATTTTTGGACAGAATAATTGTCCAAGGTCTGTAAAATTCCATCAATGGAAATTTTTATATCTGATTCTTGGAACCATTGAAAATTAAAATTGTATTCGTGTGTCTGCCCGTCCCCTGAAAAGGTTATTTGATTTGTGTTTTCCATGATATTTTCTCTTTGGGTTGTTAAATTTTTTATATATGGTCATACTAGTATGCTAGTATGACTATATGGTTATAAATTTGGTAATGATTGTAAATTTTAGTTATTAAAAATAAAAAAAATCGCGAAGTGCGACCATTTTTTTGTTTGTATCAGTATATCAAAAACAGCAACAAAAATCAAGATATTTTTATTTCGCAGTGCAAAACCCAACACGTATAGAACCCTTCGTTGCGCGTTGCGCAACTTTTACGGGTTCTCATCTCCTGAATCCGACACAAAAATAAAATCGGGACACGCCCGATTTAATTTTTGGTGGGGTTGCAGGGATTCGAACCCTGGACCCAATGATTAAAAGTCATTTGCTCTAGCCAACTGAGCTACAACCCCAAACGCCGCTTATTATAACTGATTTTTCTTGTGTTTCAAGTGTTTTTTTATAATTGCTTATTTTTACCCCAGATGATAAAATCCAAATGTTCAATATATGATAATAAAAGGAATAAACTATGTCTTTGTTAAAGGGTAAAAAAATACTAATTTCTGGGGTCGCAAATGATATGTCTATGGCGTGGGCAATCGCCAAAAAAGCGCACGAAATGGGGGCCCAAATCGCAATGCCATACGGGCACGAGCGCATGGAAAAACGCGTTCGCCCATTGGCAGAATCTATCGGTGCGCGCTTTGTTCAGGAATGTAATGTTACCGATGACGCGCAAATGGATTCTTTGTTTAACAATATCCGCGATGAATGGGGGACGCTGGATGGGGTTCTGCACGCGATTGCGTTTTCCGATAAAGATGAATTAAAAGGGCGTTATGCCGACACATCACGCGAAAATTTTAAGAATACAATGGATATTTCTGTTTATTCTCTGGTGGATTTAACGCGTCGCGCCGCCGCAATTATGCCAAATGGTGGGTCGGTTATTACACTGACTTATTTGGGGGGGGAACGCTCTGTCCCAAACTATAATGTTATGGGGGTGGCAAAATCCGCGCTGGATTCTTCTGTGCGTTATTTGGCAGCTGACCTGGGGGGGGATGGAATTCGCGTCAATGCAATTTCGGCTGGACCAATTCGGACCTTGGCGTCCAGCGGTGTTGGTGGTTTTGCGTCAATGCTGGACTTGAATGCGCGCCTGACACCATTGCGACGTAATATGACGCTTTCCGATGTGGCGGGTGCGGCGGCATTTTTATTCAGTGATTTATCCAGCGCGATAACAGGGGAAATTTTACATGCGGATTGTGGATATGCCAGCACGGCAATGATACCAAACGACCTGAAAGATGTTTTGTTAAAGGTTCTGAATGAGCAATAAAAAACCAGACCTTTTTATCATTGCAGAGTATGCAGATTTATCTAAAAAACTGCGTGAATGGGACAAGGCGTATCATTCCGATGATGCGCCACTGGTTGATGATGCAACATACGACGCCACGCGCAAACGCGCCCGCGATTTAGAATCGGAATTTCCAGAATTGTCGCCAGATGTTGATAAAATATCAAATCGTGTTGGCGCAGCGGTATCAAATAAGTTTCGTACTTATTCACATACAATTCCAATGTTATCTATCAGTGATGTTTTTGATGAACGGGAAGTTTCCGATTGGTTAAATCGTATGGTCGGGGTTTCTGATTTTTTTATAGAGCCAAAGGTTGATGGTTTGTCTTATTCAGCGCGTTATGAAAATGGTGTTTTGGTGCGTGCGCTGACCCGTGGCGATGGTGTCAGTGGCGAAGATATCACAGAAAATATAAAAACAATTTCTGATATTCCACAACAACTTGAAAACGCCCCAGATGTTTTGGAAATTCGTGGCGAAGTTTATATGGCGCGAAGTGATTTCTTTGAGTTGAACGAAAATGCCGAAAAATTCGGTGGTAAGATTTTTGCAAATCCGCGTAATGCGGCGGCCGGCTCTCTTCGTCAATTAAATCCAGAAATTTCGCGGTCGCGGCGTTTGCGTGCTTTTGCATATACATGGGGCGCGGTATCAAATCGCACATGGCGCACACAATCCGAATTTTTTGATATAGTTCAAAAGTTTGGTTTTCGCACAACGCGTCAGTGGTGTAAATCTGCGCATAATTTATCAGATATGCAATCGCATTATGAATATATTATGAAAATCAGAGATGAAATTCCATTTGATATAGATGGGTTGGTTATAAAGGTAAATGATGTGAGCACCCAGGAAAAAATGGGCGCACGCGCAAATTCTCCGCGGTGGGAAATTGCCTATAAATTTCCAGCAGCGCGTGCGATAACAACTTTGCGTGATATTACGATTCAGGTTGGACGCACAGGGGTTTTGACACCTGTTGCTGAACTGGAACCGGTGAATGTCGGTGGGGTCCTGGTGTCGCGCGCCACACTTCATAACGCAGACGAAATCGCACGTAAAAATTTCAGAATAGGGGACAAGGTTGAAATCCAACGCGCTGGCGATGTTATTCCCCAGGTGGTGTCCGTAGTGCAACATTCGGAAAATTCTACGCCGTATCAGTTCCCAGAAAAATGTCCAGTTTGTGGCGGAGATGTTTATACCCAGGTGGGTAAAGTCGCGCGTCGTTGTATAAATACTTTGTCGTGTCCTGCGCAATTGATTGGTGCGTTATCGCACTTTGTTTCGCGTAAAGGTTTTGATATAGAGGGTTTAGGAGTCAGTCAAATTGAAAAATTTGTGGAATTGGATTGGATAAAATCGCCCGCAGATATTTTCTCGCTAATAGAAAAACATAAATCAGAATTGGTAAAAATGGATGGGTTTGGCGCAAAATCTGTGAATAATTTGGATGCCGCAATAAATGCGCGACGCAGCATAGACCTGTGGCGTATGTTGTATGCAATTGGAATTCCAGAGGTTGGGGAATCAACGGCAAAATTACTGGCGAATGAATTTGGCTCAATAGAAAAATTGCGCATCGCATCAGAATTTGACTTAACAAAAATTTATGGTGTTGGTGATGTAATGGCGCATGAAATAGTTTCTTTTTTCAGTGATGAAAATAACGCGCATGCATTGGATAATTTATTACAATTTTTAACGATTAAAAATCCAACAAAATTAAAAATTATAAACGATAAGTTAAATGGTAAAAAATTTGTTTTAACTGGGACATTAAAAAATTATTCACGGGATACGGCACGTGAAATTTTGGAACGCTTTGGCGCGATTGTCGTGTCATCGGTGTCTGAAAAAACAGATATTGTAGTTGCAGGAGAAAGCGCAGGAAGTAAATTGGCAACTGCTGAAAAATTAGGTATTGAAATTTGGAACGAGGAAAAGTTTGAAAAAGCAACAAAAGAATAAAAATCAAAAAGATGAAAAAAAACCAATTTCGGTTAAATGGCGTTTTATGGGATTTCTTGCGACGCTGTGTTTATGTGTTTTTGTTTTAGTTGCAGGATATTTTGGATTTGTTTTTTTAACAATGCCGTCATTGGACACAATGCTGAATGAATCACGCGCGCCAGCAATAACTTTTATTGACAAGGACGGGTATGAAATTCGTAGCACGGGAAAAATAATGGGAACCCCTGTGTCTGTTCAATCATTGCCGCCATATGTTTGGCAATCCATAGTTGCGATTGAAGATAAAAGATTTTTTAATCATGGACCTGTTGATTTTCGTTCGCTGGCCCGCGCGGTTATAACTAACTTGCGTCTTGGGTATGTGGGGCAGGGTGGTTCAACAATTACGCAACAAGTTGCAAAAAATATATTTTTAACCCCGCGACGAACGATTCAACGAAAAGCGCAAGAAATCATAATTTCATATTGGCTGGAAAATAAATTTACCAAGGAGCAAATTCTGGATTTATATATGAATCGTGTATCGCTTGTGCGTGGAATGCGTGGAATTGACGCGGCGGCGCGCGACTTGTTCCAAAAAACCGCAGATGATTTAACCCTGGGCGAGAGCGCGCAAATAGCCGCAATGTTAAAGGCCCCAACAGCATACAGCCCTGTGCGCAATCCAGAAAAAAATATAGAACGTGCGCGTGTGGTTTTAACCGAAATGGTGCGACAAAACTATATCAGTCTGGATGACGCGCGAGATGCCGCCGCAAGCTTGACACCAATAACACCAATCGTATCAACAAATAATTTTCGGTATTGGACTGACTTTGTTATGGATGAATTAGTATCTAGAACAGGTAATACACATGATTCAGATTTGTTTGTTTATACAACGCTGGATTCAGAATTACAAGATATTGCGACATTTGCGGCACAAACCGATGGTAAAAGCCAAATTGCTATTACGGCGATGGACTCTGATGGTGCAATTCTCGCAATGATTGGCGGGCGTGATTACAACGAATCACAATTTAATCGTGTTTTGTCCCCGCGTCAGCCCGGCAGTGCGTTCAAGCCAATCGTGTATTTGGTCGCATTAGAAAATGGAATGACCCCAGACGATATTGTAAATGATTCTGTATTTGTAATCGGAAATTATAACCCAAAAAATTATAATGAAAAATACTATGGCGATATTTCGTTACGCGACGCATTTGCAAAAAGTGTAAATTCTGTGCCATTAAAATTGACACATGAGTTTGGTATAGATTCTGTGTTAAAAATGGCAAGGAGATTGGGGGTTGGTGCAAATCTGAGGAGAGAATATTCAACAATTTTGGGCGCATGCGAAATGTCTTTGTTGGATTTAACCGCAATGAATGTTCAGATATGGAATGGGGGAATTGAAATTCATCCGTATTCAATTCTAAGAATAGTCGCAGCAGATGGACGTGTTTTATATTCAAGGAATACGGATACAAATGAACAAATTATAAATTCAGATATTATAACGCAAATGCAAAATTTAATGTCTGCGGTTATACGGAATGGTGGTACAGGGACGCGCGCCGCTGGTACAAAAGTTCGTGGTGGAAAAACAGGGACCAGTAATGATAATCGTGACGCGTGGTTTATTGGCGCAGTTGATGATTTAGTAATTGGTGTTTGGGTTGGTAATGATGATAATTCACCAATGGATAAAAAAATTACTGGTGGAACTATTCCCGCAGAAGTTTTTCATAAAATCACGGAAAAAAAATTCTAATGCACCCCGTCGCCGATACGATTCCATCTGAACTTTTTCGCCCAATCCCATACATATAACATCGGCGAAAAATAATTATGCGAATACCAAATAAACCAAACGCGCCCCATCAGATATTCACGTGGAACAAAACCAACATCGGCGCGGCTGTCTGCGGACCAATCGCGGTCATCGCCCATCATAAAATAATGCCCATCTGGCACAGAAAATAATTTTGTGTTGTCATACATTTCGTTGTCTCCACGTTCAACGATTTGATGTTCGGTTCCGTTTGGTAAAACTTCGGTCCATTCGGTCAATTCGTCCAGACCGCCACTCATACAGATTGCAGACATTTCACATTCGCGCCGTGATTTATATTCAATTGTATAATTAAAGTTTGCGGGCGCGTCATTTACGAATAATTTGTTTCCACGAATTGAAATATCGTTTTTATAAAATCCTGTGCGACGAATATCCGTTGGCAGATGTGCAATAATATAACGGGTGGGATTTTTACGCACAATTTGTTTCCCATTTATATACAGGCGTCCGCCATTCATTTGTATTTTGTCGCCTGGCATTCCAACCAAACGCTTTACATAGTCCAGTGATTCATTCGCAGGATTGCGGAATACAATTATATCACCCATTTTTGGGTCGTCGCCAAAAATTCGCCCATTCCATAAATGCCAAGAACCAAATGGAAAAGAATAACGCGAATATCCATACGACCATTTTTTTATAAAGATATGGTCGCCAACTTGCAGTGTGGGAATCATACTGCCCGATGGGATATTAAAAGGTTCAATCAAAACACTGCGAAAACAGATGGCAATCAGTCCCGCCCAAAACAAAGTATTTATCCATTCTTTTGCTGAATTTGTATGTTTTTTTGCCATTTGATTTAATGTCCTTTTTTGGGTATATTATACCTTGAAAACAATTCGCGCAAGGGATAATATAAAATTATGATTTCATTAAACTCTTTGATATTTAACGGGCTGGACGCGATACCAATCCAGATTCAGGTCCAGATGACATCAGGTATGTCGGAACAGAATTTTTTTCTGATTGGGTTGCCGGACCGCGCGGTTCGTGAATCACAAATGCGGGTGCGAAATGCGCTGTCGTCGTTAAACATTGCATTACCAAATAAGAAATTGACAATCAACCTGGCGCCCAGTGATATTGAAAAATCTGGTGCGCATTTTGATATGCCGATTTTGTGTGGCATTTTATGCGCGTTGGGGATTCTGCCCGAAGAAGAATTATCAAAATATGTTATTATGGGAGAGGTCGGATTGGACGGCGCAGTTCTGAAAACGAATGGAATTTTACCGGCCAGCGTTTGGGCAAATCAAAATGGAATGGGAATAATTTGTCCAGCGGCAAACGGGGCCGAAGCGCGCTGGGCTGGATTTGATAAAATACTGGCTCCGTCTCATATTTTGGATTTAATAAATCATTTTCGTGGGACCCAGGTTTTACCTGTGCCGAATACCACATCGCCAAAACAAAATAATTCGTCGGCGGGTGATATGTCCGAAATTTATGGGCAGGATAGTGCAAAGCGTGCGCTGGAAATTGCGGCGGCGGGCGGGCACGCAATGCTGATGATGGGACCGCCCGGGTCGGGGAAAACTATGTTGGCTTCGCGCCTTTCCGGGATTTTACCAGAAATGACGCCGGCGGAAATTTTGGAATCTTCGATGATTTATTCTGTGGCGGGACAACTTGACGCACAAAGTTTGGTATCAACGCGCCCGTTTCGCGCTGTGCATCATACGGCATCTGCGGTTGCGTTGGCCGGGGGTGGAACGGACGCAAAGCCAGGTGAAATTTCGTTGTCACATTTAGGGATTTTGTTTTTGGACGAGTTGCCAGAATTTCAAAGGGCAACCTTGGAAATTTTGCGCCAGCCGATGGAAAGCGGAAAAATTATGATTTCTCGTGCAAAGCGGGTGGCGACTTATCCAGCAAAATTTCAACTGATTGCCGCGATGAATCCGTGTCCGTGTGGTCATTTGGGAAATCCAAAAATGGCGTGTTCGCGCGCACCACGTTGTGCCGAAGCGTATCAAAATAAAATCAGTGGCCCCCTGTTAGACCGCATAGATTTACATGTTGATGTAGATAGCGTAAATCCCTGGGATATGAAGGCGGATGATGGCGCACATCGCGAATCCAGCGCGGATATTCGTGCGCGAGTGGTCGCAGCGCGAAAACGGCAATTAGGGCGCCAGGGAAAAATAAACGCTCACTTAGACGGGGCGGAATTGGACAGGGTTGTAAATTTAACATCTGAACTGACGGACTTTCTGAATAATGCAGCGGAACAAATGGGAATGTCGGCGCGTGGATATCAAAGGATAAAACGCATTGCGCGGACAATTGCAGACTTGCGCGGTGGGGACGATGTGATAATGGATGACTTGGTAGAGGCGATTTCATATCGCCCGATTAAACGCGGAAAATATGGGGTATAAAAAATGGGTATAGATTATAAATTTAATAATATGGATTTATATGAATTGGCGCTGACTCAATCGGGCGCGAACGCAAAAAATAATAACGAGCGCTTGGAATTTATTGGCGACCGCGTTTTGGGTTTGTCGGTGGCGGCGATGTTGTATGAAATATTCGGTAATGAAAGGGAAGGGGATTTGGCGCGACGACACGCTGTTTTGGTTTCAACTGATACCTTGGCGAATGTTGCAAAATCACTGGGGCTGGATACGAAAATTCGTCATGGTCATATGACAGGCGGGCGAAAAAATCATATGATTGCGAACGCGATGGAGGCGGTTATCGGCGCAATTTTTCTGGATGGGGGTTTTGACGCGGCGCGTAATTTTATTGTTAAAATATGGGGCGATTTGGCGACCAGTGATTTAACTCCACCAAAAGATGCCAAAACCGCACTGCAAGAATTTGTGCAAAAAAATAATTCTGGGGCATTACCAGAATACACAGCATATACAGAAAAAAATGGATTCCGGGTCAGTGTTATCGCAATGGGAAAATCTGCATTTGGAAATGGCGCAACAAAAAAAGAAGCGTCAATAAATGCCGCAGAAAAATTATTACAGGAATTGCAAAGTTGAAAAAAATTATTACAATTTTTTTTATTGTTTTTGTGATACCTGTATTTGCGGCGCCGTCTGATTTAGCGAGTGTCCAAAAACAAATCCTTGCTACCGAGGTGCAAAATAAAAAACTGGAAAAACAGGTCGCGGTCAGCGACAGAGAAGTTGAAAAAACAAAAAAACAATTGGTTGGCGCAGCGTCAAAACTGGATAAAATTGAAAGCGAGCGCGGAACTATTTTGGAAAAAATTTCCGACTTGGATTCGCGTCGCGATAAATTGTTGTTGGCGGTGAATGCGGGCGCGGGCGCAATGGATGATGCGGCAGCCGCCATGGCAATTATGACGCGCAATCCAGGGTCCGCGGCGGATTCTGCGCGTGATTATGTTTTAACATCTGTTTTATTATCTGGGGTGTCCGATGGATTTGACGCGGAAATTACCAGTATGCAATCCAAAATAAAAGAGTTGGAAAAAGTTTTAGAGCAACGAAAATCACAACAAAAGAAGTTGGATAAGACCGCAAAAAAATATGCGCAAGATAAATCTTATCTGGATAAACTGATGCGGACGCGCAGCGCGCAAAACGAAAAATTAAAATCACGACAATATGAATTACAACAAAAATTACGCAATTTATCAGCGCGCGCAAAAAACCTGTCGGAATTGACCGCGGGAATTTCAGACAAAGAGGTGTCCAGCGACGACTCTTTTTCATGGCGTAAAATGCGCAGTCCAGTGCGTGGCATAATGTTGCGGCGGTTTGGAGAAAAATCGCCACTGGGGCTGGTGTCGGACGGGTGGTTGATTAAAACGCGCAGTGATGCGTTGGTATCTGCGCCTGCGGACGGCACAATTGAGTTTTCAGATAACTTTAAGAAAAATGGACGTGTGATAATAATTTCTCATAAAAATTCGTATTATTCGGTTTTGACGGGTCTGGCGTCCAGTGATGTTTTGGTTGGGCAAAATGTTTTGGCGGGGGAGCCAATTGGAAGAATGCCAGATGGTCGCGCGGAAATGTATCTGGAATTGCGCCGCGGCGCGCGCGCAATTGACCCAGCGCGATTGTTTAACGAACCATAAAAAAGAGATAAAATGAAATTATCAAAAAAACTGATTATTGCGCATCGCGGGGCGTCCGGCACATATCCTGAAAACACTTTGGCTGCGTTTCGCGCTGCAAAAGAACTGGGGGCAGATGGTATAGAATTATATGCAAATGACCCCCAGGTTCCTGCTGTGTTAAGGTTTGGGTGGGGGCGATTTATACACAATCCAGATATTATGAAACCATACTATAAAAATATACAAAATCGTAAAAGTTTATCGGGAAAAAAACCAATGCTGGCATGGACAATTGACGATGAAAAAGTTGCAAAAGATTTATTTGATAAAAATATAACTGGTGTTATAACAAATTTTCCAAAGAAAATCTTAAATACAAGATAAAAAATTGTGCCGTATCTGGTGATAGCGATTAGTATTGACAAATAATATAGTAATGTTATGATAGGGGTATGTCGCAAATATCAGAATCTGAATTGATTACAAATCGTGATGTATTGAATAAATACAAAAACGAGATTGATTTTCGCAAGGTAAATGAATTTGCGGAAAATTTTAGACTATTTTCACTTGTAAAGGGGCAGTGTTCATAAAAAATCGTAACACATCTATTAGTAATGTATTCAGGTATAACGATATATCTGGGCATGATAAAGAATCAACAATAAAAACAATGTCCCGCATTTTGATGAATTATAAACTGAATGCAAGCTATAAACTCGTATGTTTATTTCCACCCAAACGAGATATTGGAAACGCAATGGCAAATTATTATTCTTATGGAAGGATTGAATTTGAACACCAATCAGTATCAAACAGCGATTTTAATTCTGTGATTAAAACAATAGTCCATGAAATATCTCATTATTTCCAAGATTATGGAAAAACAACTCTGCCAGATAATGTATGTAAAAATTGTATTAAACATTATCTGACAATAGATGAAGATAACGAATTGTATTAGAATAACCCAATTGAATACGAGGCGCGAACAATCGCAGAAATTGTCAGTAAAGATTGGTTAAATTCACTTAGACAATATATTATAGGTGGGTAAGTTTTTTACTCTTTCGTTTTGGCGTGAAATCTTATAGATGCGTGTGCGCCATTGCAAAATGGTTTGTTCGCGGATGCGCCACAACGACACAGCGTTTGTTTTTGCCGAACTTCATACGATTTCCCGTCCGCAGATTCAACGCGAATTCCACCACGAATCCAAAGCGGGCCACTGATTTTTAATCCATTATCTTCAATCGTATGAATTTGTGGTTCGCTATTTTCTTCCAGTAAATTACCCGCATTTGTAAACATCATCAAGCGACCGGCTGGGCATAAATTTGCTTCTTCGGTCGCCAGTTTGTTGGACGCCTCGTCCCCGCGCATTACCAGATTCCATATTCGTCCGCCGCGGTCGCAAAACCGCGCAAACGCACAATAGTTTTGATTATCCAATAATGTTTGTTTTGGACCACGAATTGCCTCGGCAGATGGTTGTCGCATAATTGGTTCAAAACTAGCGGTTTCCGTCCCATCAAATTTTGCGTCTATGTGCGACCCATCACAAAAAGGTGCATTTTTTGATTTGCCGCAACGACAGAGCGCGACGGGGTCGGATTTAATTTCAAAACTTTTACCATCACCGTATTTTATAGAAACCCCATTTTCATCGGTTAAAATAATTTTCTCTGTAATTTTGGATGCGCCGAATAACAGGTATGGTCCGTCTTTGGTGATTTTTATATATGGCATATTCATAATAAATCCTTTTTGTTATAATAACACTATAATACATTTTTTCATTTTTCTGAAATAGGATTTTTTATGGTATAATAAAACATTATGGCGTCGGATAAATACCTTTCTATGAAATCATCTGTATCTGGATTCTCGTTTGCGAATCTGGGTTTTTTTTATGGGCTGGGTAGTGCGATTATCGCAACGGTTTATTCACTGGTTTTGTTTGATATTTTGGGCGGCACTGCATGGGTTGGAATTTATAATTCGTTGTCCTATGGCTTTGTAATGATATTGGCATTGCTGACGGGTGAATTTTTTCGCCGATTTACCAAAACGCGAATTTTTTATTATGCAATGTTTGCGGCGGGCTCTATCGCATTTTTAATGGGTTTTTCTGTTAAACCGATTACATTTATTATATTGGACCAGTTATCATGGTTGCCATGGCTGTTGATTATGTATTGCATACCATTATTTTTAACAGACTTTTGTAAAAAGGTTGGATTGGAAAAATTATCTGGGCGATATTATACATGGCAGAATATAGGAACATTGGTTGCGCCAATTATTGCGATGTTTGCGGCGACACATTTTGGAAACCGCAGCGCGTATTTAATCGCGTCGGCAATTATGTTTGCAGGATTGGCTTATTTTAATAGTTATCGCGTTGTCTCTGCGGATAAACCAATAAAAAAAATAATCCCGCGCAAAACATTGCGTTCAATGAAAAACAATGTAAAAAGTTATTTTGCACGGCCGGCTCTCACACGCGCTTATTTGATAAATTGTGGGTACTATGCGGTGTATATCGTGGCAAATATCTATGCGCCGATTTTAATTATAGACCAGTATGGTTTTTCCAAAACTGCATTGGGGCTTATTCTGGCGGCGTGTATTATTCCCTATATTTTGCTGGCGTCACCTATTACAAATTTATCAAAAAAGATTGGCAAGAAAGCAATTATCGTAACTGGATTTTTTGCGTATGCGGTATGTGCATTTTTTGCGACCTTTGCCAATGGACCAATGTTTGTTGCGCTGTTGTTGTTATCAAATACAGCGATGGCAACACTGGAACCAGTGCGTGATTTATTGTTCTTTGATGCAACCAATCGGGCAGATGCGTCGCGCTTTATTGGGATATTTAATGGGGGGGATAATGTTCCAAAATTTATTATTCCAATGATTTGCGCGGGGGTTATCTTTTTAACAGGGGGGTGGACATCGGCGGTATGGTTGGTGTCATGCGTATGCGCGGTTGCGACGGGGGTAATTATGCTGTTGCCGTTAAAAACTTATAAATGATATTGACTAAATCCCTGTAATTTTCTATACTTTTTTATAAAAGATAAGGAGTTTTTTTATGGCAAAGAAAGAAGTTGAAAAAGTTGCGCCAACCGCGAAAAATCCAGCATTGGAATCTGCATTGGCGCAAATACAAAAACAATTCGGCAAAGACGCAATTATGAAAATGGGCGATGGAAGTCAGCAAAATATCGAGGCGATTTCTACTGGTTCCCTGGGGTTGGACATCGCGCTGGGGATTGGTGGTTATCCAAAGGGTCGTATTGTTGAAATTTATGGACCGGAATCATCTGGGAAAACAACGCTGGCGTTGCACGCCGTGGCCGAGGCGCAAAAAAAAGGCGGGGTCGCTGCATACATTGACGCGGAAAATGCGCTGGACCCATCGTATGCAAAAAAGTTAGGTGTTGATGTTGAGAATTTAATTATTTCCCAGCCATCCAGTGGCGAAGAAGCATTGGAAATCGCAGATACACTGATTAAATCGGGCGCGGTTGATGTTGTTGTTGTAGATTCTGTCGCGGCACTGGTGACCAAGGCAGAATTAGAAGGAAATATGGGGGATACCTATATGGGGACGACAGCTCGTTTAATGTCGTCATCATTGAAAAAATTGGCAGGCAGTGTTTCACGCAGTAATACCTTGATGATTTTCATAAATCAAATCAGAATGAAAATCGGTGTTATGTTTGGGTCGCCAGAAACGACCAGCGGTGGAAATGCGTTAAAATTTTATGCTTCGGTGCGCCTTGATATTCGTCGCACTGGAGCAATCAAAGACAAAGAAAATATTGTCGGAAATGAAACACGGGTAAAGGTTGTAAAAAATAAAGTCGCGCCACCATTCCGCGTTGTTGATTTCAAGATTATGTATGGCGAGGGTATTTCCCGTCTATCCGAGATTTTAGATATGGGTGTAAAGTTTGACTTTATTGAAAAGGCGGGGTCATTTTATTCTTATAATTCAGAACGAATTGGTCAGGGCGAGGCGAATGCGCGTCAGTGGTTAAAAGATAATCCAGACAAGGCCGAAGAAATTCTGAAACGGATTATGGATAAATCATCGGGCATCGCCGAAGAAATGACAACCGGTCCAGATGCCGACGACGATGCAGAATAAAATTTATATGTAATAAAAAACAAACCCCGGTTTTCGGGGTTTGTTTTTTATTTCTTTGCTTTTTTACGCATTGTTGAATCCAATTCCCTTTTTCGCAATCTGATTGTGTTTGGTGTAACCTCTACCAATTCATCATCTTGGATATAGGATAATGCTTCTTCCAGACTAATCCGACGCGGTGGCGCCAAGAATAATTTTTCATCCGCCGTCACAGAACGCATATTGGTCAATTCCTTGCCCTTTATTGGATTTACTTCCAGGTCATTTTCTTTGCTGTGTTCGCCGATAATCATACCAGAATAAACCAATGTTTGTGGTTCAATAAATAATGTGCCGCGTGGTTGCAAGTTAAACAGCGCGTATGTCGCCGCACCACCATTTTCCATAGAAACCAAAACACCCGGGCGATAGGTTTCAATATCACCACGATAAAAATCATATTTATCAAAGATACGATTCATTATACCTGTGCCGCGTGTGTCTGTGCGAAACTCTGATAAATATCCAATCAGTCCCCGACTTGGCGCCGAAAATACAATTCGCGATTTACCAACGCCCGATGGTTTCATCTCAATAATCATACCCTTGCGCTTGGTCATTTTTTCAATAACAACGCCGCTGTATTCATCATCAACATCAATCACAACATCTTCGATTGGTTCCAGTTTGTTTCCATTTTCATCTTCGTGGAACACAACGCGCGGACGCGAAACTGATAATTCAAAACCCTCGCGGCGCATGGTTTCAATCAAAATCCCCAGTTGTAATTCGCCACGACCAGAAACCTCGAACGCTTCGTTATTCGCGCTTTGCACCACGCGCAGCGCAATGTTTGTTTCTGCTTCCTTGAATAATCTTTCGCCAATCATTCGACTGGTCAATTTTTTCCCACCGCTCTTTCCCGCCAGTGGCGAAGTATTTACAAAAAATGTCATTGTCAGGGTCGGCGGGTCAATCGGCAATGCAGGAATTGGTGCAGAAACAGATGGGTCACACAGGGTATCAGCCACTGTTGCCTTGCTGAATCCAGCAACAACAACAATATCGCCGGCAGACGCGCTGTCCAGTGAAATTTTTTCAACACCGCGATGTTCAATAATTTTTGTGATTTTTGCGTTTTCAACAAAATCACCATTCATATTTATTGCTTTTACACTTTGCCCAACACGGACACTGCCACTTTCAATTCGTCCAGTCAGTATTCGTCCAACATATGGGTCCGCTTCTAGCGTTGTCGCCAACATCTTAAAAGGTCCATCCGTATCCAGTCGTCCCGGTACGCAATCAGGCGCCGGCACATGGTCAATAATCAGTTGAAACAAAGGTGTTAAATCCTTGGGTTCATCTGTCAATTCACGCGTCGCCCAACCATCGCGACCCACCGCATAGACATACGGGAAATCCAATTGCGCATCTGTCGCGCCCAATTTATCAAACAGGTCAAATGTTTCGGATAATACTTCGTCAGGACGGGCATCATGCCTGTCCACCTTGTTTATACAAACAATAGGACGCAGTCCCAGTTTTAACGCCTTACCCAATACAAATTTTGTTTGGGGCAGGGGACCCTCGGAACTATCTACCAATAATACAACACCATCAACCATGGATAAAATTCGTTCCACTTCTCCGCCAAAGTCCGCGTGCCCAGGGGTATCCACAATGTTGATTTTATAATCACGCCACACGACCGATGTCGGTTTTGCAGAAATTGTGATTCCGCGTTCGCGTTCCAAATCCCCGCTGTCCATAACGCGGTCGGCGACCTTTTCATTTTCACGAAACGAGCCCGCTTGTTTTAACATATTATCAACCAAGGTTGTTTTGCCGTGGTCAACGTGCGCGATAATCGCAATGTTTCTGATTTTCATATATTTACTCTTTTAATTATAACCCTGTTATAAAGTCTGGAAAGCCCACGTCTTCTTCGTCCAGTTTATCATCCACAGGCTCTGGCGCAGGTATTTTTTCCCCAGGCGCACGTGTAGTGTCAATTTTTGATTGCTCTTCATTTACAATACGGCCATAGTGTTCCGCCATTTGTAAAATTCTTTCCCGTTCAATCGGGTCGGAAACACCACGCGCCGCGTCCATATATTGTTTTCTTTTTTGACGCCAGCGATGACAGCGTTGTATCATTGACCCAACAGGCGATTGTTTTTTATTATTATTGTTTTGCATAATTTTTTCTTTGTTATTAAAGTGGAAATTATCCAGGGAAATTTATTAAATGTCCCAAGGTTCCCTATATTTTACACCGATAGAAATTCAATTGCAATAATTTTTTTTAATCGCTATTATTGCGGATAAGTAGGAGGTTTTTTATTGCGTAAATCGCTCTCTGGAAATTTTTTATTACAGGCGTTATTGGCAATCGCCTTGATTATGGCGTTTATGCCGTTCCTGGCGTCGCGTATGGCGGTGCAAAAAAATGACGCCGCCGCCGCCGCAATCGCGCGACAGGTAAATATTGCGGCACGCGCTGCGCGTGGGTATTTAACGGAAAACGAAAAAAATATAAATTATGGAATAACAAAAACAGATGGTGATGATTTTGTTGATTTACTGGAACCATTTGGATTGCCGTTGGGTTTTATCCCGACAACAATAGACGAACAAAAAATATCGCTGGTTGCGATTAAATCACAAAATGATATGACAATGCTGGTTGCGCTGGACGCAGGGAATTTATCAGAATCTGCGCGCGCCGCACTGATGACTCGGATTGGACCGGACGCAGCCGAATTATCCAATGATGGTGTATTGAGTGGTATTGGTGGTTGGGAAAAAAAGTTAGGCAAGGTTGCGTCATCACTGGATACAGATGCAATTTATGTTTATGTGCAAACCGGGAATGATTATTCGGAACTGGTGCGCCGCAATTCGTCAGATATAAAACGCAACAGATTTCATACTGATTTATATATGGGTGATAATATGATACGCAATATGACATCGTTATCGGCGAAAAATGCCGATATTGGTATTGCAAATTTTGGAACATTGAATATATCGGGAACATCGGACAAGAGAAATATAAAAAATAAAATAGAATCATTAAATGCTGGACGTGCGGTATTCCAGACGCGTGATGGCGCAAATGCGTTGAATATTACGGGCGGAAATTTAATTGCGGATTCTATAACGACTGGCTCGTTGTTTATGTATGGTGGAATTGGTGATGTTTCTGCGGGCGATGTGTCGTTAAATTCCCTGACTATGTCGGTGGGCAAGACCGGATTTAACAGCACGGGTGATTGGCGTATAAATGGAAATATGACACTATCAAATATATCACTTGATACACAATTGTTGGAAATAAAGGGTTTTATAAACGCCGCACGTGGTCAGGATGTTTTTATAGATACAGATGAATTGACATATTCAACAACCAGTGGGATTATTGCAAATTCTGTATCAACATCATTTATTACATTACGCGACCAAATTTCGTCTTCGTTATTATCTGGTGGAACAGGCGCGGTTATTTTGGATATTCGCCCAGCGGGTGTTTCATTATTACCAGACATATTATTATCAACAATAAATAATGATGATTTTAGTATTTTACGGCGACCATTGGAATCAAACGCTGATACAGACGGGTGTTCCGCGATTATTCGCGCACTGAATAAATCACCAAAATATAATGAAAAATCAGTGTCGCAAAATGTTGTTTGTCAGATGGTGTATTTGCATCGTTTAGAACAAAGATTAAATGCAGCAGAATGTATTGCAAAGGGGCGTTCGGATTGCGGGGTATAAATAAAATTTTTAATTTGCGACAACAGCGCGGAGCAGGCCTGATGGAAACATTATTGGCGCTGGCGATTGTTGGTGCGATTGCGCCATTTGTGTATGACACAATGTCTGGGGTAACCATTGACATTGCCAACGCTGCCGAGGCCACGCAAGTCAAAGCCTGGGGCGGACCAGTTATGGCCTATGTTCGTAAAAATAATGCGGATTGGCCTGCGAATGCAGGATTGGAATTTGATGCCGAAGAAATAGTAAAAATAGGTACGGGTAAAAATAAATTGACATCGCCATACGCAGGGTTTATTGAAAAACGCACGGAAAGTAGCGGCGTTATTATAAATGCTTATCTGGTGTTTCGTCCAAAAGATATTTCCGCTATGCGTGTTCATAAAATCGCAAAATTATTGGGGCGCAACGCTGCGGTTGCAGACGATAATGGCACAGCGCAAAGCCCATCTGGTTGGCGCGTTTCGTCGGATGTTTTCGCAGTTGGTGATTTGGTCTTTCGTATTTCGGATATTTTGGGGATGGATGATTCTGAAAAATATCTGCATCGGACATTTCTTGATAGTTTGGATATGAATACGATGCGTCGCGACCTGGATATGGGAAAACATAGTATTGTTGATGGCGGCACAATAAATACCCAGGTGTTAAACGCAACAAATGGAAATTTATGGCTGGTTGAAACGCCAGTTATGAAGGTTGGAGAAATTTATTTTCCATTCGGCGCGACATTGAATGGGTCGCGGGCGCGTTTTAATTCACTCAGTATAAATGGGGATATGAATTCATTCCGTAAAATCACCGCGGGAAAGTTCAAGGGCACTGGCGCAATCGCAAATACCCAATGGTCATCGCGTGGGAATGTTGTTGCAGATTATGTAAATATATTGGGGGATGTAAATGTAAATAATGGCGTTCGTGTCGCGTCGTCAACGGCACGAACAATTTCTGGATTTGCATCTGTGGCGACTGGTTCGGTCGCGACGTCTTATTTATCTGCATCTGATGTGTTGTTTGCGTCTGGCGCGGGTATAACAATATCCAGCGAATTGTTATATTCTAATGCTGATGCGCCATTACAATTGGGTAAGTGGGTATTCCCATCAGAAAACGGACCAGAATTTAACAGATTTATTTTGGGCAATTCAGGCGATATAACAAATATATTATCTGTGCCCAATAACAAAGAATTTGATTTAATAATGGGCAGTAATTGGAAAGACATACGATGAAAATAAAACGCAGATTTTTTTCAAGGACACAGCGCGGTGGTATGATGATAGAAATTTTATTGTCGCTCGCGATTACGGCCGCCGCACTGCCTTTTGTTTTACGTGATGTTGCCAACCGCGCAAGACGTGCAGAAAATGTTATGGTTGCGCGTGAAATAGCCGATGTTCGTGATGCACTGGAAAGATATATGGATACGAATAAATATGAGTTGTTAAAACCTATATCGCGAACAATTACACGGGTTAAAATGGCGGATTTGGCGACTTATGGTAATTTACCAACCGATATGGATAAATATGCCGCGCGTGTTATAAAGTCTCGTGATGTAAATGGTCGCGGTGTTTTATCCGGTGTTGTAATTTATAATTCTGAAAATGAATCTGTTATGCGGACACGCGAAATTGCTGCTTTTGGTGGTGGTTCTGCCGGATTTATCGAAGATGGTCGTGCAATTGGTGTGTATGGTGATTGGACCAGTAATACCAGTATTTTTGATGCAAATATAGAAAAAGACGCCATTGTTCAAAATACCGGGACAATAATTTCATCGGGGGATTTTTTATGGAGAATTCCGTCTGATAATGCGACAGACGGAACTATGTCGTCGGATTTGTCTTTGGGTGGATATGGAATTTTAGATGCACGGGATATTACAACATATACATCTGACTGGACCGAAATTTTCAAGGCCGACGCTATAAATGCGCGGACCGCACGAATTACCCCGCGCGCTGATATAGATTTTGGTGTAATCGTATCGGGGGATGCGGGGGTTATGGGGGCTTTGACATCTGATTCGCGTAATGCAGAATTGACGGGTGGTTTGTTTATAAATGGTGATGCGCGCCTGTCCAGGTTAGAGGCGAGTCAATTATGGGTGCGGGATTTGTCTTTATCTGCATTATCGTCCAGCAACGAAGACGGAACCGCCGCAATGAACATAGGTGGTGTTATGGATATTACACGCGGACATATTTATTCCCAGGTCGCGACAATTGGTTCCCAGGGCAGTATAGCGCCTAAAATAGCGATTGAAACAAAAATATCAGATAACACCAATCCAAATTATTATTGGGATTTAGAACTGGGTGATGCGGCAATGAGTGATATTATATTGGGGCAATTGACACCGATGATACAAAACGCGATAAAGAAAGAGTCTGGGAATTCACGGACTTTGTCGGCGTTTTCACAAATATCAGCAAATAATAACGCGACACTTTTGGATTATGTGCGTGCAACCGAAGACATAAAAAAGCAATTACAACAAAAATATATACAAATTCAAGAAATAATAAAAAATACACAAAACTAGGTTTGTGTTTTGGGTAAAAGTTTTTTATAATAGGTTTTATGAAAATAACTTGTCCTTTTTGTGGTGTATCTTATTCTGTGCGTGCTGATGCTGGTCGGTTTCAATGCGCTGTATGTTCGCATGTGTGGCGCGCAGATTTACGCGCCCAAAAATCACGACGGGTAAAGTTATTATTATCTGGATTTATTTTATTGGTTGCAGTGTTTATTCTGGTTGCTACAATTTTATGGTTTCCAAATAATCATCATGATGAATTGACAGCAAATGTAAATTCTGTATCGCAAATGGAAACTTCATTAAATGTTTCGGGTGTAATTAAAAACATATCTGATAATTTATATGGTATTCCAGATATGTTTGTTATTATAACAGATAAATCTGGTGTGGTGATAAATTCGTATCGGTTTTCGCCACCTGCGCCGCTGCTGGATTCTGGGGAAAGTATAAATTTTTCTGTTGATGTTCCAGGAAGTTATACTGGTGCGATAAAAGTTATGGTAAAGTTTAAGGAGTAGGGCAATGAAAAAAATACTTTGTTTTGTTGTTGGAATTTTTTGTATTACAGGTTCGGCAATTGCAGACTTGACCGCGAACCCATCTGTTAAACCATCGTATGTCAGTGTCTTTTCCACCAGTTCCGATTGGGAGGCCGTAACAGGTCTGCGTTTTTCAGAATATACTTTGGAATTTGTGCGTTCTCGGGCGATAAATGGGCGCGGCACAGAAATTTATTTTCTGGATGAATTTCCATGTGTTGGTCAGGCATCTGATGTTCGCCAATGGATTTCTGCGAAAAGAACTAAAACATCGGCGGCCGATATGCGGATTACATGTTTGGTTGCCCCGGAATCTGTAAAATTTGCTTGGCGGGACGCGGGAATGGACGATGCCCAGGGGCGCACGACAGGGATGATGGAATGTGAAACACGGGGTCGTGGGAATACATTGGTTATTGACCTGGCGGATTGTGATACGGATATAACATGGGATAAATTGAAAAAACAATGAATGATGAAATAAAAAAATTTGTGGTTGGCGATTTGGATAATGGGCAAAGGCTGGATAAATTTTTATCCGCCCAAATGCCAGAATTTTCGCGCAATGAAATCCAAAAATTTGGAATTGTAAAAATCCCAGATAAAAAAATAAAATTATCAGATAGGGTAAAGGTCGGTGATATTTTTGCGGTGTCATTGCCGATAAAAACAGAATCAAACAAAATAATCGCAGCGAAAAAAAATGAATTCCCGCTGGATATTTTATACGAAGACAATGATATTATTGTTGTGAATAAACCACGTGGGGTTGCCATGTATCCAGGCGCAGGACGCGAAGACGATACAATGGTTGCACGCGTTTTAGCACACACAAATTTATCAAACTTATCTGGTGATATGCGACCTGGTGTTGTGCATCGTTTGGATAAAGATACCAGTGGAATCGTTATTTTTGCAAAGTCTGACGCGGCGATGCGCACGCTGACCGCGACCTTTGCGGCGCATGATTTAATAAGAAAATATATTGCATTTGTTTGGGGAATTCCAAATTGGGAAACTGCGGATATTTTTGGAAATATCGGACGCAGCACAAAAAACAGACAAAAAATGACAATGTTAAAGGTCGGTGGAAAGCCTGCCCAAACACAGGTGCGCGTTGTGAATGCGTGGGCGCACTTTGGTATATCAAAACTGGAATGCACATTATTGACGGGGCGGACACATCAAATTCGTGTTCATTTGTCGTCGCACGGATTTCCTGTTGTTTGCGACCCTGTGTATGGTCGTGGCACTTCGCGTCTGGGCAGTGTCAAAGATTTAGATTTGTTGGATTTTATAAAAACACATCATGGGCAAATGTTGCATGCAGCGGTTTTAGAATTACATCACCCAATTACAAATGAATTGTTAAAGTTTCGGTCAAAATTGCCGACTGATATGAAGGAACTGCAAGAAATTTTATCTAATTGAAACCGCGTCAATCATTGTGCGCTGGACAGGCTCTGGCGATACTTGCTTAAAATCTGGGCCTGCTGCTATTTCTGGATTGTCGTCATTCGGCAAAATAATAATCTCTTCGGTGGTTGTTTTTTTCTCAATCGGTTTATCATTTGTTTGATAAAAAGTTTTTGATTTATATTTTTTGCGCAGCGCGTCTGATAAATTCAGATAGTCCATCGGATTTATTCCGGTCGCGATATGAATTTCATTCGGACGTGATGAATTTATTGTATCTGCCGAATAAATAGGATTGATAAAGTTTTGCGCAGATTGTTCAATTGTTTGCGCAACCCCAGTTCCATTTAATTCACGAATTTCCAATGCGCGCACAGATGTCCCGCTGGGGTTTATTTTAATTAGGCCGGTCGCCCCACGAAATCCCGAAGGATTTGTTAAAAACGAGTTCGTATCGTCGTTGTGTAATGATGCAATCGCCAATGTTGACGCGTCATACCCCAGCGCCGAAAATATAGAAGCGTCGTCCCCTGTTATATTTTTATATTCGTCTGCAAAATTTTGTGAAATTGCGGGCATGGCAGAAAAACGCGCGCCACTGAAAATCATATCCGACATCATTGCAGAATTATCCCACATTGCTGTTCCATAAAAACTGACGCGATTCGCAGGGACATCAAAGTATCGTAAAAAACTGCCCAGGGAACGCGAATCATTTACATTCCCCAGAAACAGAACTGCGTTATACGGAACATTTCCAATTGTGTCGGTTTTATTTAATTTCTCTAATTTTGTATTCAAATTTAATTTTTGTGCCGTATCCAAGTTTTGGGTCATAAGCGCATCAGACAAAATCTCTCTCGCGCGTGTGTTTGCATTTTCACGTGCGTTAAACATTGCCCCGTTTTGTGCCGCGTTGCGCAAGGATTCCATATCACCAGATTTGTAATAATAAAATCCAGATATTTCCAGTTTGTAAATATCGGCCGCGTTTAATGCGGTATTTGCCATTGTATGTCCAGATGCGTCATCAGGCGCAAAAATAATTATATTTTTTTTGTTTTCTGATGCGATAAATTTAACAATCGCATCGGCGCTTTGGGTTGGTATCAACGACATTGTTGATACATTATCGCCCAATGCATAGACATCAGATGTAAATGTTATTGCGGGTATTCGTGATGATTTTTCCCCGCGCAAAGTTTTTACATTTTCCGATGTCAGAGGACCGATTATAAAATCAGGGTCATCATCCAATGCTACTTCTATCTTTTCAGATACAATATCATCGTCCGCGATATTGGTAAAGCGTACATTTATATTCGGGTCGCGCGCAGAAATAAACGCCAGCGCCGCGCCACGACGAATATCATTCGCAACGGCCGATTCGGGTAAAACCACAGAAATAGTTTTTGTAGAATTTAATTGGGGTAAATTATTTTCCCCCAGGTCGGTCGCGTTTGATACAGGAATATGCGTTGTTTGTGTGCATCCCGCCACTGCAAACGCACCCACCACCAGCAATAATTTAATTTTTTGTATAAACATTGAAAAATCCTATTTATAGTATAATATATATGAAAAAGGTAAAAAATGCAATCGGGTCTTTATCTTGTTGGCACACCAATTGGAAATCTGGGGGATATGTCGGCGCGCGCAATCGAAACTTTGCGTGATGTTGATTTAATTGCGTGCGAAGATACCCGCGTGTTTGGGAAATTGGCGTCGCACTTTGATATAAAAACACGACGTGTTGCCTTTCATGACCATAACGAGCAAAAATCTGTTGATAAAATTATGGAAATGTTGCGGGATAAAAATATGTCGGTGGCAGTGGTGTCTGATGCGGGAATGCCGGGCATAGCAGACCCAGGTTTTCGTATTGTTCGAGCATGTCGTGATGCGGGGATTCCAGTATTTGCTGTGCCGGGGCCAACCGCGGTTGCAACGGCAGTGGCGATATCTGGATTTGCGACAAACAGATTTACTTTTTGTAATTTTTTGCCACCGACAAAAAATGCGCGCCTGGCGAAGTTGCGCAATGACAATCGGTTGCGTCATACATTGGTTTATTACGAAAGCCCAAATCGTATTATGGATACAATCGCGGATTTTGCAGCGATTATGCCAGAACGAAAAATTGCGATTATTCGTGAAATAACAAAAATCTATGAACAGGCAATAATTGGTTATCCCGCTGAATTGGTTGGTATTGAACCCCCGCGTGGGGAAATAGTTATTGTTGTAGAAGGCGGGGCAGAGCCCAATATGACAGATGAAGAATTAAAAGCATTGGTAAATGATGTGGTTGCAGCCGGACATAAAACCAAAGATGCCGCCGAAATTATCGCATCGCATGCGGGGATTTCGCGGTCTGATGCTTATGAAATGGTGTTAAAAAAATGAATATAAAATTTTTGGGCAGTTTTGAAAAAGTGCAAAGTTTGCCAAAAACTCATTTTGATGAGTATGCTTTTGTCGGGCGCAGTAATGTTGGTAAGTCATCGTTGATAAATGCGATTGCGGGCGCGGTCATTGCACGCACATCAAAGACACCAGGACGGACACAATCATTAAATTTATTTAACTTTGGCGACCGACTGGCAATTATGGATTTGCCAGGGTATGGGTACGCAAAAATTTCCAAAGAAACCGAAGATATGTGGCTGGATAGATTACAAGATTATTTAATAAATCGCGACCAATTAAAATTATTGTTCTTGCTGATAGATGCGCGTCATGAATTAAAAAAGTCAGATAAACTGGTTATGGATTTTTGTGATGCAAACGCAATTCGCTATCAAATAATTTTAACAAAAATAGATAAATCAAACAAAAAAATAATTGCCGAGATAAAAAATGAAATTGGTGCAAAGCCTCGACCTGCGGCAACGACGGATATTTTGGAAACATCTGCAAATAAAAACATAGGTATTGAATATATAAAAAAGGTCTTAGGTCTTAGGTCATAGGGCATGGGTATAAAGATTATGAAAAAAAATAAAAATAATATCTTTTGCACAGCGAACCCATCACGAATGTATGACGCGTTATGGGAAATTATGTCCGCGTCCGATGACCTGACACGTGATGTTATATTTTTACCATCCAGGCGCGCAATTCGCGAATTGGAAAAATACATTGCGGAAAAACGGGGGGGGGGCTGTTATTTTGCCAAAACTGGTCGCGCTGGGCGAGGGGGACGATACAGAATTTGACGATGATACAGATGATAATATTGTGTCAAATTTAACGCGTTTGGTTGTGTTATCAAAGTTGCTGTCCGTGGCGGAAAAGAAAAGTTTTTCGTCCGCACTGCCAATCGCGCGTGATTTAATTCATATGGAAGATTATATGGAGACCGAGGGGGTATTGTCGCCAGATTGGAACGCCTTGGTTGATGAAAAGTATGCGGGTCATTTTCAGCGCAAGGCCGAATTTTTATCTATTGCCGATAATATTATGCCGGCATTATTTAATGGAAAAATTACCGAAACCGCACACAGAAATAAAAAAATTCGTGAGTGGATAAATTATGATTTCAAGGGGCGCGTGATTGTATGTGGCAGCACCGCGTCAATTCCAGCCACACGTGATTTAATGATTCATATTGCTGGTCTGCCAAATGGATTTATAATTTTACCTGGGAAAATTTATGGGCAAAAAATAGAAGATAATGATTTTTGTAATCCTTATTTTATGGAAAATCAGTTCTTGAAAAAACTGGGACTGACCGCGCTGGACGCATTCCCGCTTGGGGTTAAAGATAATGATATAGACTTCTTTAATGCAGCATTTAATAATTTTGGTGGAAAAATGTTCGCGCCAAATTCAGTGCGCAGGATTGACACCATGCGCGAAGGCGAAGAGATGGATGTTGCCGCCGAAATTGCGAAAGACGCACAAAATCAAAATAAATCTGTTTTAATAATAACGCCTGACAGCGCAGGGAATCAGCGTTTGCGCGAATCTTTGGAGCGCCGTGGCGTGTCCGCTGATTTTTCAGCGGGTGTGCCGGCTGTGCAATCAAAAACAGCGCGTCATATATTAAATTTATTGGCAGACGCGCAGAATAATTTACAAATTAAAAATTTAATAGAATGGTTAGATTCGGTGAATATAGATTTTTCAGAATCTGACGCGCCGATTATATTAAAATTGCAAGAATTATCAAATGCGTTGTGCGATAATGATATTACTTT
This sequence comes from Rickettsiales bacterium, assembly GCA_031262525.1. Classification (GTDB taxonomy): domain Bacteria; phylum Pseudomonadota; class Alphaproteobacteria; order Rs-D84; family Rs-D84; genus JAISHM01. The sequence goes on from JAISHM010000006.1 coordinate 66,167, forward strand.
GGGACAGAGTGATATGGCCAGTGTTATTCGTGATGTGTTATCAAATGTGCAAATGCGCGGGACAGCAGATGACGCGCCATCTGTGCGTGTTTTGGGTATGATTGAATCACGTATGCAATCCGCAGATGTTATAATTTTAACAGGTCTGAACGAGGGTATGTTTCCATCACACGGGTATGAAAATCCATGGCTTCCCCGTCATATTTCACAAAAGATTGGGTTGCCACCACCCCAGCGTAAGGTATCACTGATGGCGTTGGATTTTATGACTTTGTCATGTGGTGATAAAGTTTATTGGTTGCGCAGTCGTGCGTCTGGCGGTGCGCAAACGACCCAATCGCGTTTTTTATCACGCGTTGATGTTCGTGCGCATAATATAAAATATGATAATCATTTTCTGGATATTGTTCGCGCGCAAAATAATCTGCCGTATAAGCAATTGTCATCAGCGGCGCCAACACCACCCGCAGATTGGTCGCCTGTATTTGTTACTGCGCTGGAATTACTGATACATAATCCATACGCTTTTTATGCAAAACATATTTTGCATTTATCCCCGAAAAAAGAATGGTGGGCGGGCGCAGATGCGCGTGATTTTGGTGATGTTGTGCATAAGGAAGTAGAAAATTTAATAAAAAATAACATAACCCCGAACGAGGTAGATATTATAAAATCTTTGGAAAAACGCGCGACCGATGTTTTGCCAGCGAATAGTGTTATGATGCACTTTTGGAAAAAAAGATTTATACAAATCGCGCCAAAAATTGTGGAACTTTTAACCGACCCAAAAATAAAAAATATCCAGTCCGAGGTTTTATTAAAAACACAAATTCACGGACGTTTAGTTTGTGCAATTGCAGATATGGCTTTTGATACTCCGTCAGGGCCAGTTGCGCTGGATATAAAAACAGGAAGCGTTCCCAGTAAAAAAGATTTAATAGATGGTATGATGCCACAATTACCAGCCGAGGCAATAATGATTGGTGCAGTCGCAATAAAATTTTTGCAACTGAAAAATAATGATGTAAAGCCAATTGAATACACGGGGGATGACCTGGAAAATATGATAAATGGAACAAAGCAAAAATTGGCAGAATTGTTTAATATGTATGGTCAGGACTTTGCACCATACGAATATAGGCTGACTGGTAATATAAAATATGATAGATATCGCGACCTGGGGCGCATTGACGACTAGCCCACAATCCCGTTTTTAATAGTAATAATTCGGTCGGCGCGTTTCGCCAAATTCATATCATGTGTTACAAACAGCATTGACATTTTTGTTTCCCGTGTCAGGGATAATAATAAATCAAAAACACCCGTCGCATGCGCAGGGTCCAAGGAACCTGTCGGCTCGTCCGCCAGGACAATTTCGGGGGAATTTGCCAAAGCGCGTGCAACCGCCACGCGTTGTTGTTCGCCACCAGACATTTGTGATGGTCGATGCGACGCGCGATGTAAAACATTTACCATTTTCAATAATTTTTTCGCACGAATTTCGACCGCCACCGCGCTGGTCCCATTTGCCAGCATCGGCATCATCACATTTTCCAACGCATTAAAATCACCCAACAGGTTATGACGCTGATAAACAAATCCTAATTTAGTGCGCCGTATCATTGTTCGTGCGTCATCATTCATCTTGTCAGTGCGCACATTTGTAATTGTAATTTGTCCGCCACTGGGGCGTTCCAATAATCCAACGCATTGCAACAATGTTGATTTTCCACAGCCCGATGGCCCAACCAGCGCGATAATTTCGCCCCGCATTAAATCAAATCCACCCCCACGCAAAATTTGTAAAGGCGCGCCACCTTCGGTAAAAGACTTTTTTATATTGCTGACCGACAATACCGCCGGACGCTTTTTTACAGATGTCAAAGATTTTAAGATTCCACTCATTTTTTACTCGTTCCGTAAGACTTCTACTGGGTCTGTTTTTGCCGCTTTGTATGCAGGATATAATGTTGCCAAAAATGCCAATAAAATTGCAACCAGCGCAATCCCCGCGACATTTGCTAACTCTATTTTTGATGGCAATTCAGACAGATAATACAATTCCGAAGGGAATAAATCGCGACCTGTTATTACCTGGAAAAACTGGCGGATTGGTTCAATATATTTTGCAATCAAGACCCCAAAAATTGTGCCGAACACCGCACCAATTACACCTATGCTGGACCCGCAAAGAATAAATATCTTCATCATAGATTTTTTTGATACCCCAAAGGTGCGCAGCACCGCAATATCTCGCGATTTGTCCTTGACCAACATAACCAATGACGAAATTATATTAAATGCCGCAACAATTACAATCAGTAATAAAATCAAAAACATAACATTTGATTCAACTTGCAACGCGCCAACAAATCCGCGGTTTAATTCCCGCCAATCGCGCACAATAAATCCGTCGGGCAGGGCGGTCGCCAGCGCATCACGAACCACGTTTGTGTCATCTGGGTTTTGTAAAAATAAATCTATGTGTGATACCGAGTCCCGCGCGCCCAAAAACTTTTGCGCCGCATTTAATGGCATAAACACATAGCCAGAGTCATATTCATACATTCCAATAAAAAAACTGGATACCAATGGATATGATTGAATCCGTGGAATTGTTCCGAATGCTGTGGCGGTGCCGCCATTGGCCGAAACCATTGTCGCGCTCTTGTTTATATTTAATTGCAAAGTTCGAACAAGATTCATTCCCATAATCAGTTTGTCGCCAGAAACCTCGGCAATTGGTGCGCCGAATACTTTTGCCCCAGATTCGCGCGCAAACATTTTTGCCAGTTTATTAGTCGGAACCCCACGCACCATCGCCCCAGAGTTTTTTCCATTTGCGGATATCATAATTTGTCCCTCGGCAATAGGGACTATATCAGTTGTGTGCGCCGCCACAACTTTATTTTCCATCATTTTTTCTATTAAATAATCGTAATCTGTAATCGCGCCATCAGAATGATATACAACAACATGACCATTCATTCCGACTATACGAGAGAGCAAAGTATCATGAAATCCGCCCATAACAGACATAACAACTATCAAGGTTGCCGTCCCCAGCGCAATCCCCAAAAGCGATACCCATGAAATCACACTGCCAAAGCCGCGGCCGCGTGCGCGCAGATACCGAAATGCAATTGTTCGTTCTAGCCTGTTAAACATTTTTTAATCCCCCAGGTATTCGCGCAACGCATCGCCAGATAATTGCGTGTTTTCTGTATCGTCTGATTCAGTGATAGATATTACACGCGGACTCATAAACACGACCAGTTCTGCGAACGGGCTGACCAATGTTTCGGGGGTTGTAACAAATGAATGTGTCGGAATCCCAATAATTACATAATTATCCCCCAGTGTTGATGGCACATCAAAATTTACCAGCTCGCCATCACTGGTGCGAAGTGCAATTTTTGCATCAACCTTCATCGTGTCTGCATATTTTCCATATTTACCTGTTGCGCCGATTATTAAATCTGTTTCCAGCCTGTCCTCGCGGGAACATTGGCCAATATCAAATCTGCTCTGCCAATTATTAGGCAAGACAAATGTTCCCTGGGAAATTAAAACCACATTCGCCTGGGTTGATAAAAACTCTTGCAGGGTTTTTGTATTTATATCTGGGCTGGTCACCAGCAAGCGTCCAACCACCCCAGGAATTGACATCTTTATATTATCCGCACCAAATGCAGGCAGCATATTCATCCAAACAATCGGATTATCTGTGCGTGGATATACGCGATAAATATCCAAATCCCATGCCACCAGATATTTTTTAGAATCTATGTCAGATATGATATTGCGCGCAGTGCGTTCGGTTTGATAATTTCCAGAAAATACCAGTGTTTTATCCGCCCAGTTTGTAGTCAAGTTGCGCAAACCTGCGCCACGCATTGCGTCCAGTAATGCCATAATCATATACTGGTCGGTTGGCATTTTCATCAGCCATTTCCCACGCGAAGAAATTCGCAGTTCCATCGCGTCATCATCGTATGTGTAATACGCATGCCCCAGTTTAGAAATCAGTTCCACCGCATCCGATAAAGTCCCAGATTTTATTTCACCACTGACCAGGTCTGGGATATTCTCGTCCGATACTACTTTTATTTTTGTGCCATCCAGTAATTTTTCCAAAACATCAGCCACGGGTTTTTTTGTAAAAACAAAATCTGAAACCGCAAAATCGGGCAACGCATCCCCAGTGTTTAACCGAATAATTTCTATGGGTTGCGCGGGCAGAACAGATAAAACACTTTGATTATTCCAATCAACACTGCAACGCTTTGGCAAATCCAATGCGAAACGGCGCGCGGTATCTGTGGTCAATGCAGCCTTGCGCGGAAAAATCGGCACAGATAAATCATCAACGACGATATTTTCCACAACCTGGATAGTATCATATTGTTGTGTGTTCTCGGTGCGACCAATACATCCCGCCACCAAAAATAAACATAAAATTAAAAATACTTTTTTCATAGTTTGCGTCCCCACATTATATATTCATCATTCGTTCGAATTCAGGCAGTGTCATTTCATAAATCGGTTTATTATTAGGCGTTACCAATTGTTTTGTATTCTCAAATTCCACTTTGTATTTTTCCACCAACGCGGTCAATTGTTTATCCGTTGTGTTTAATTTTTCGCCATACGCGTTTAACATTTCCAATACATCTGCGTCAAAAAAACGGCCAACATAATTTTCAGGCGCGATTCCTTTTTGTGTGCGAATTGCCGCTGAAATAGTTTTAAGGGCTTCGTAAAAACCAGCAACGCGAATATATCTCTCTTCGGGTGTCATATCATTCCTTTATATATAGTGTTTATTATACCCCAATCGGGCAGGGCGGCGCAATTAAAATTTAGATTATGAAAAAATTATTTTTTAGGGTATAATAAAGCCGATGAAAAAAATCTGTATCTTGATTATTGCTGGCTTTATCTTGGTTGGGTGTGCGTCTGCGAACCGCGGTTCCTTGGACGACGCGACTGTATTAAACTGGGAGAACGAGGCCGTAACAACCGAACAATTTGTGCGCGACCATAAATCATGTCTGGGGATTGAATCAAAATCGCACGCGCCGCGTTCGCGGATTGCAAAACTGCTATCGCCTAATCAGTCTGCGTTGATGCCGGATTGGGATGGGCTGTGGGTTACATTCCAAACAAATGAATATACTGATACGGGGCAACGCGCGCTGATGTCGGTGCCACCAAATACGGCGGCTAAATCGGTTGGGGCGTATCGTAAATGTATGATGCGGCGTGGATATTTGTTGCGTGCAATATAAATAATCGGGCGAAATTATGAAAAGTAAATTTTGGTTTTGGCTGACTTTTGGGGTTGCCTTTGTATTGGCTGTGTATGTGTCGGCGCGAATTGTTTTGTCGGGCGGCGATTACAGCGTGAAAAAGATTTCAATTTATGTGAATGATTGTCCGAATACATCGGAATGTGTGAATGGGATTGCCGCAAATTTACATATAATCCCAGGGCAAAGCGTAAATTTACAAACGATATTATCAGATGTCTTGGCAAATCCAGATGTAGCGTCTGCATCTGTGCAAAAGCGTCCAAATGGCGAAATAAAAATTCGCGTAAATATGCGCGTTGTTGTGGCGACCTGGACAGATGGGACATATTATTATCCAATGGATAGTAGTGGGGAAAAAATAAATCGTCCCACAAATCAAAGACCGATAAATTCGCTGGTATTTTCTGGTAATGTCCCAGATGATTTTATTCGTATAGAAAATGCGCTGAAAAAAACGCCACATTTGCGCGCCCAAATAAATTATCTGGAATTTATTGAAAATCGGCGTTGGGATATTTATCTGACCAGCGGGATGAAAATTATGTTGCCCGAGGGAGACCCAACAGACACATTAAATCAGATTGAAAAAATGAATTCCCAGAATATGATTTTATCACGTAAAATAAAATTACTGGATATGCGAGACCCGTCGCGCCCATTGGTAAAATTGGAAAAATGAATTTAACAGATGGAACTTTTTTATGTTTGGATATTGGAAGTAGCGGTGTCCATGGGGTGGCGGCACGGATATCTTTTGGACGATTAAAATCATCGGTGAATATTTTTGTTGCAGGTTCTGACGCAATTTGCGCAGTGCGCGATGCTGTGGATAAACTAGAAGAACAAATCGGTGGGCATTTTGATTCTGCCTTTGTTACGGGAAATTTTGGTGATGTTCGGTCTGAAATTTATGTTCGGCAGACAAATTTTGGGGGTATGCATAAAATTACACCGGCCGATGTTTGGGCCCAGGCAAATTGTGATAACCCAGACAATAATAATTTTCATACATTGCATATAATTCCGCTGCGGTATGATTTGTCGGGGGCTGGCAATGTGGCCAGTGTGGTTGGACGCAGTGATAGTGCGCTGAATTCAGTATTTCATTCGGTGTCTTATTCAGCTGATGGGTTGGCGCGGGCGAAATCTGCGCTGTATGCGTCTCATCTGGAATCGGCTGGTTTTTTTGACCCTATGTTTGTGTTGGGGCGTGCGCTGGGTGAGAAAAATGAAGCAATTGCTATTTTGGATTTTGGGGCGGAATATACATCTGTGTCGGTATGGACGCCGCGTGGTCCAATGGTTATTATAAAAATACCGCGCGGCGGGCGGGATATATCACTCGCGATAAAACAAGAATTTAATTTATCAAACTTGGAAGCAGAGAGATTAAAAATATCTGTTATGAGTATGGTATCAAATGATATGGACCGCTTTACTCCGGCAGACATAAAATATGATATTACAAAGTATGATATAAATAATACAGCGGGCGATATATTTTCTGAAATTATAGACCAGGTATCTGATTCTCTGATGCCAGCAATAAAAAAATACAACATAAAAAAAATCTATGTTTCTGGTGGGGGCAGTGGTATCTTTGGGATTGACGATTTCTTATATAAGAAGTTTGGATTGGAAATAAAAAATTTGGGCGAATTTGGGGTGGTCAATGCCTTGGCAGAGTTTTCATGGAAGGCCGAGGCACCGCGCGTCAATCGTTATCTGGAATCGCGCGCGCGTTGGGAAAAATTTTTTGGATTTTTGGCGGCGCCCTTGCGAATAAAAATGAAATCGCGCAAGCGGCGTGTTGTTCGTATTATGCCCAGCAGTTTGGTATGGGATATGCGGGACTCTGCGACATACGCGCGGTTTAATTCTGCGGGTATTACAACGATTCATATTGACATAATGGATGGGTTTTATGTGGATAAAATTGCCAGCGGTATTGACGAGTTAAAATTTATTCGTGCCCATACGCGCGACCATCTGCATGTCCATTTAATGACTGAAAATCCGGATAATTGGGCGACCGATGCGATTGCAGCGGGCGCGGACACGATAATTTTGTCAAGCGAAACAAATGGGGTTCGGCGCGCGATAAAGCGTGTGCATGCGGCAAAACGGCGCGTTGGAATTGCGTTGAATCCTGATACGGATATAAATGTTATTACGCCAATTTTGCGTGACATAGACGAAGTTATGTTGATGGCAGTAAATCCGGGCGCATCGGGGCAGGGGTTTATTCCGAATACTTTGGCGCGTATTCGCGCGTTGAACGCGGCGCGAAAAAAATATAAATTAAAATTTAGAATTTCGGTTGATGGCGGAATAAATCCAGAAACGGCAACGGAATGTTGGCGCGCTGGGGCAGATTTTTTGGTGTCGGGCAGTTATCTGAAAAATGCGCCTGATTTTGGTGTTGCGGTGTCGCAATTGTTGCCATAAAAATATCATAAAAAAGTGTTTGGTTTATGTTTGTATTTTTGATATAATTATAAAAAGTATATCAGGGTAATTATGCCCGGGGGAGAAAAACAATGTTAAAAAAAGCATGGAAATTTTGTTTAATTTTGCCGGTTTTTGTGGCTTTTGCCTTGGCGGCGAACGCGGTCAGTTATACAACCACTGGCGCGCCAACTGCGCGGCCCAGCACGGCTGCGGCGCGAATTTCATCATTGGGCAGTAATGTATATTCCAATGTTTATACTGCGGCCGCGACGGCCGCGGGGTTGTCTGCGACATGCGCGAATCCTCTGCCCGACAGATTGACATCAAATCGCTGTATTTCGCGGTATGAATCCTGTTTAAAGGGGGAAAATGTTTGTGGTTCGCATTTTGAGTTGTGTTATGACAAACCTCAATTTAATCGTGTAAAAATTATGTGCCAGGATATTTTATCGCAATGTCCGGCGGACGCGATTAAATCGTTGTATGGGGTAAATATCACAACATCGGATGATTTTTCCGCGGCAAATCGGACAATGTGTGATGGTGAATCTAAATTGACAGCGCGGTCGTTTGCGCGCAATGGGGTTACGATTTCTTTGGCGGATTTAGGGACTGGTGATATTGCGACAGATTCGCGTATAGATTTAATGATAAAAGAAGGTAATGATTGGGCGGCGGCAAATTCTGTGAAAACTTGTAATAATGTGGCAGACGCATGTATCCAAAACGCTTGCGAGGAAGCGCCACAAAAATGTATTTCGCCTGATGGATTTTCGGACATAGATAAAACGCAAATGGTAAATGTTATGTCATCTGGCGCGACAAATGTGCGAATTGACGCGAATATGTTATCCACCTGGATTGACAATATGTCGTGGGGTGAATCCGAAGTCAGGGGGTATCTGAAAGAAAAATGTCTGGATGTAATCGGGGCAAATAAATGGTGTAATATGGTAACAAATAATGGTAAGGCACCGACCGAATCCGACCTGATGGATAGTTTTAACATAGAAGATGTTTATGACGATATTATGTATACAGGTATCGGGCCACGTTGGAAAATGGCGCAGTCAAAGATTAAGGAAATGGCGGCGACCGCAACACAATCTTCGATTGACCAATGCCGTTTAGACCTAGAAACCTGTGTTGTAAATGCATGTGGCGAGGGGTCCAAGGCGCGTTGCTATGGCCTGGCGAAACAAGGTAATACAGTTAGTATTAAAAATCGCGCAGGCGACGCAATTATTGGGCAATGCAAAAATCTGATTGAAAATAATCAGTATTGCAAAGATGTCTTTTTGCCCAAGGATTCCAAGAATACAAGCGTTGTTTGGAAACGTATTTGGGACGATGATGCAATGGGCGCGATTGTTGGATTGGACCAGGGATTACAACAAATGTTTAATGAACAATCGGTCGCAGATATGCGCGCCAGTTGCCAGGCAACAGCGTCGCAATGTGTAAAACAAATGTGTGGCGACGATTATTCAGGGTGTTTTTTATCAAGCCAGGCAGCGGGTGATTATCAGAATAAAGTTGTGAAAAATGGTGTAGTATCTGGGACATCTTATAGCGGGGGGTTTGATGTAAATATGGCGCGTGACTTGTGTATGATGACAATTAAAACGGCATCAACCTGCACAGAATACTTTGATGTTCAATATGCAAAACAATCATCTGGGGTATCGGCTGATGCCTGGGGAACAGCGAATAGTGTTCGTAATGCCTGGGGGACATCAACCAGTGGGGTGGTGCGTTCGGACGGGGTGTGTCGCGTGTCGGATAATTACATAAGCGCGGTGGATAGTAATGGTAATGCGATTGACGCAACCCAGAAAATAACAACCGAAGATAAAAATTGTGCAAAACAAGAATATGCTATTTTCGATGAACTGATGGCGGATACCGCGACAACAGCCCAGGGGATTATAGAGCGTGAGGCCAATCAGTTAAAGAACGACTGCGAAAATAAAAATGTAAAGGGCTCTGCGAGCAAGGATTATATCTGGGCGTCTTTGTCTAATCTGGATTCGTCGGATGAATTTAATGGCTTTGACGATGTGACGGCGACATCTGACCCGTTTGGTGGATTCTGTGCGGTGCGTGTGCGGATTGCGTCAAATAATGATAAGGTTATGAAGGCATTGGGTGGGGACAGCACGGGTAAAATTAAATACTATCCAAAAGGGGTAAACCTGGTTTGTAATGGCTTGACTGATTCACAATTGAAAAAAATTGAAAACGAATTGGCGTCAGAATTAAAAACTTGTAAAACTGGTCAAACCCCCGAAGTAGATGGTTGTGTCGCTGGCATAGAAGGTATCTGGTGGAAAACGGGGTTGGCATCATTGGGTGGTGCGGCGGTTACCGGTTTGGGTGGTATCCTGGCGGGCAACGCGATACAGAATTCAATGAACACAGGGGTGTCCTCTTTGACAGCGGACGAACAATACAAATTAAGTATGTGTCAAGCATGTGTGAGCGCAGGTGGCAAAGGGTATAGTAAAGACACGGCGTGTTATCCCGATGCTTCCAACACCGCCGACGCCGACGCCGCCGCCGCGATGTGTAATGCCAGCCTTGCTCAGTTAAATACAAAAGTCGCAGGGGCAAAAAATAACCTGATGTCGTTGAATACGGATGGCGGTAAATGGGGTGGTATTATTGGTGCGGGTGTTGGCGCTATTGGTGTTGGTGTTGCAACCAATGTCGCATTGAATAATAAAGAAGATTCAGACCTATCCGCCGCGCGACAGGCAGCAATTGAAAACTTTTATGCGAATACGAACATAAATTGCTATGTCGGGGGTAAAAAGGTTGCCGCATTCGGTGATGAATTCACGATTAAATAAAAAAGTGTTTTTTATAAAAACCGATTCGTGATAAGATAGGGATAAAAGGAAAAGAGGAAAACAGATGTTGAAATCAAAAAATATAAGTGTATTGGCAGTATTGGCGGTTTTTGCGACCACACCCGTGTTCGCGGATATCGCATCCACACAATACACCGAACGGAAAACATCTGTATCCGACACAACCAACGCTGCGGTTGGAAAAATCGCGGTTTATGCCGCCGATGGTTCGGGACAAAAAATTGCGGCGGGTATGTTGGGGCTGCCCTCCGAGAACGGAACATCGGGGCAGGTATTAAAATCCAATGGCGCGGGTGGCGTGATATGGGGCACGGATAATAACTCTAATACTTATCATTCTATTTCGGTCAATGGTGGAACGGCGACAACATCGGGTTCGGTATCATTATACGCGCCAACCGCCGCGGGGACATCGGGTCAGGTTTTAATTGCAAA
>JAISHM010000007.1 GCA_031262525.1 Rickettsiales bacterium
ACATCGAGGTGCCAAACACTACCGTCGCTATGGACGCTTGGGTAGCATCAGCCTGTTATCCCTAGAGTAGCTTTTATCCGTGTGCGATGGCCCTTCCATGCGGAGCCACCGGGTCACTAAGACCGACTTTCGTCTCTGCTCGGAGTGTCCTCCTCGCAGTCAGGCTTGCTTTTGCCTTTGCACTCACCGGCTGATTTCCGACCAGCCTGAGCAAACCTTCGCGCGCCTCCGGTACGATTTGGGAGGCGACCGCCCCAGTCAAACTGCCCATCACGCATTGTCCCCCGCCCTGGTTCAAGAACGCGGGTTAGACATTAAAACACATCAGGGTGGTATTTCACCAACCGCTCCATGGCAACCAAAATCGCCACTTCAAAGCGTCCCACCTATCCTACGCAAATGTGTCCTAATGCCAATACGAAACTGCAGTAAAGCTTCATAGGGTCTTTCCGTCTAGCTGCGGGTACCCGGCATTTTCACCGAGAATTCAATTTCGCTGAGTCTATGTTGGAGACAGTGTGGAGATCGTTACGCCATTCATGCGGGTCGGAACTTACCCGACAAGGAATTTCGCTACCTTAGGACCGTTAGAGTTACGGCCGCCGTTTACTGGGGCTTCACATCACCGCTTGCACGGCTCAGCTTAACCTTCCAGCACTGGGCAGGCGTCAGTCCCTATACGTCATCTTATACGATTTAGCAGAGACCTGGGTTTTAAGTAAACAGTCGCCCCCACCTGGTTTGTGTCACCTCATTAAAGTTGCCTTGAAGGAGGTCATCCTTATCCCGAAGTTACGGATGTATTTTGCCTAGTTCCTTCAACATAGTTCTCTCAACCGCCTTAGTCTACTCGACTCGAGCACCTGTGTTGGTTCTGGGTACGATTCATATGATGGGGCTATTTCCTGGGACCACTTCACTGCATCACCAATCCAATAAGGTAATACAATTTACGCAATCCGTCACATCCCATCGAGTACCGGAATATTCACCGGTTTCCCATCGGCTACGCCTTTCGGCCTGACCTTAGGGGTCGACTCACCCTACCCTGATTAACATTGGATAGGAACCCTTGCTCTTACGGCGTCAAGGTTTCTCACCTTGATTAGCTGCTACTCATGCCAACATTCGCGCTTCTGATACCTCCACCATGGCTCGCGCCTTTGGCTTCACAGGCTTACAGAATGCTCCGCTACCGCGCATCTTGCGACGCGCCCACAAATTCGGTGAATGATTTTAGCCCCGTTACATTTTCGTTGCATAAAGTCTATTGCGACGCCCCAACAAAAATAACCTGGATTTGGTTTTATTATTTAATAATAGTTCGCGGTTAAAATAAATCATATTGTCGTCAAATCGTCTTTGCGTATATTATACGCATTCTCCGATTTTTCTAAACCTGATTTATTTTTCCTCGCGCCAAATCTCAATTATTTTTGTAGGGACGTCTTAGACCAGTGAGCTATTACGCTTTCTTTAAAGGATGGCTGCTTCCAAGCCAACCTCCTGGTTGTTTTGGACTCTACACTCACTTTCCCACTTAATCATTACTTGGGGACCTTATTTGGTGGTCTGGGATGTTTCCCTCTCGCCCGCCGACCTTAGCACCGACGGACTGTTTCCTATGCTTTTTATTCTTTGGTATTCAGAGTTTGATATGGTTTGGTAAGATTTTACTCCCCCTAGCCATTTCAGTGCTTTACCCCCAAAGACGAACACATAAGACACTACCTATATAGTTTTCGCGGAGAACCAGCTATAACGGGGTTCGATTGGCTTTTCACCCCTAGACACAGGTCATCACCTAATGTTGTCATATTAGTGTGTTCGGCCCTCCAGTTGCTGTTACACAACCTTCAGCCTGCCCATACCTAGATCACCCCGCTTCGGGTCTATTACTGCATACTCAAATCGCCCTATTCAGACTTGGTTTCCCTTCGCCTACACCTAACGGCTTAAGCTTGCATACAATAATAACTCGTTGGCTCATTATACAAAAGGTACGCCATCACTCGGACGAATCCGAGCTCTGACAGCTTGTAAGTATTCAGTTTCAGTGTCTATTTCACTCCCCTTTCGGGGTTCTTTTCACCTTTCCCTCACGGTACTTGTTCACTATCGGTCAATCAGGAGTATTTAGCCTTGGAGGAAGGTCCCCCCATATTCAGACCGGATTTCACGTGTCCGGCCCTACTCTTGAACAAAAAAACTAGATTTCGCATACAGGGCTATCACCCATTATTGCTGGCTTTTCCACACCATTTTGCTATCTAATAATTCTGCTACTGGGCTGTTCCGTTTTCGCTCGCCACTACTAACGGAATCTCGCGACCCTTGATACATTGATTTCGCCACAAATGACGGCAGGGAAAATATAAAAATAACAAGCATTTTTGCGAACCATATAATTATACGGAGAGCAGAAATACGCAGTTAGTTTTTTATTTTACGCCGCCCAAAGGGTGCGGATTAAATTTCACATTCGCCTCGCAAAATTTATTCAATGTATCATATACATTTCATAAATTTTACTTACGCCTGTAAAATTTTCTCTCGCATCATTTGCGGCTAAATCAATCTATCAAGGGTCTTTTGATTTCTTTTCCTGTGGCTACTGAGATGTTTCACTTCACCACGTTTGCTTCAACAACCTATGTATTCAGTTGTTGATACGGCACACGGCCGTGGGTTTCCCCATTCGGACATTTCCGGGTCAAAGCGTATTGACAGCTCGCCGGAACTTATCGCAGTCTTTCACGTCCTTCATCGCCTCTGATTGCCAAGGCATCCACTAAACACCCTTAAATTACTTTTTATCATGCTTGAAAAGTATGTCTATAAAAAATAACTTGAATGAGCTGATGTCCAGCGACGGACATCACTTGCAGTTGTAAGTTGATTCTTGTTCTTCAATTGAATTTCATTGTTTACAATGATACTTCTATTTTCAGAAAGATATTTTGAGATTATTACGATGTCTTGATAATTTTCATTATCAAAACACAAAAACCGATTCACAATAAAAGCAGATTCCAAAAAAGAATTTTAGAATCGCGGATAAATCATTACAATTTATCGGCGATTGTAAACTCATCAGTATTTTTGGGTTTTATCAGTCCAGCCTTCGCACTACACGCTTCGGCGGACACTCAATTTTTTTAATCGGCTCTGCCGATAACAAAAATTGGTGGGTCAGGAAGAACTCGAATCTTCGACCTTCGCTGTATCAGAGCGACATTCTAACCAACTGAACTACTGACCCATAAATTATTCCGATTTCACAAAACAATTTTTTACAATAGTTCCGCTGATACCAGAATTATTACCCATTTTTATTTACAGAAGAGATGTGTAGGCAGTCGTTGGATTATGGTTTCTCGTGAGAGAAACTTTCTCTATAAAGGAGGTGATCCAGCCGCACCTTCCGGTACTGCTACCTTGTTATGACTTAACCCCAATTACCAACCCCACCGTAGGCGGCGTCCTCCTTGCGGTTAGACTACCGACGTCGGGTGAAATCGACTTTCATGGTTTGACAGGCGGTGTGTACAAGACCCGGGAACGCATTCACCGCTGCATTCTGATCAGCGATTACTAGTGATTCCAACTTCATGCCCTCGAGTTGCAGAGGACAATCTGAACTGAGGCGATTTTTAAGGATTAGCTTTACTTTGCAGTATTGCGACCCATTGTTATCGCCATTGTAGTACGTTTGTAGCCCGACTCGTAAGAACCATGATGACTTGACGTCATCCACACCTTCCTCCCGTTTGACACGGGCAGTCCCCTAAGAGTTCCCGGCATTACCCGCTGGCAACATAGGGCGTGGGTTGCGCTCGTTGTAGGACTTAACCTAACATCTCACGACACGAGCTGACGACAGCCATGCAGCATCTGTGTTTCGACCAACCGAATTGAAGAAATCCATCTCTGGAAATCGCGTCGAACATGTCAAGAGTCGGTAAGGTTTCTCGCGTAGCATCGAATTAAACAACATACTCCACCACTTGTGCGGGTCCCCGTCAATTCCTTTAAGTTTTAATCTTGCGACCGTACTCCCCAGGCGGCATACTTAACGCGTTAGCTTCGTCACTAGACCCCCGAAGGAGTTTAACAACAAGTATGCATCGTTTAGGGCGTGGACTACCAGGGTATCTAATCCTGTTTGCTCCCCACGCTTTCGTCTCTGAGTGTCAGCAATAATCCAGAAGACTGCCTTCGCCATTGGTATTCTTTGTGATATCTACGGATTTCACCCCTACACCACAAGTTCTATCTTCCTCTATTACGCTCCAGCTTGCCAGTATCAAAGGCAGTTCCGGGGTTGGGCCCCGGGATTTCACCCCTGACTTAACAAACCACCTGCAGACGCTTTACGCCCAGTAAATCCGAACAACGCTTGCACCCTTCGTATTACCGCGGCTGCTGGCACGAAGTTAGCCGGTGCTTTTTCTGTCGCTACCGTCATCATCGTCACGACTAAAAGAGCTTTACAACCCGAAGGCCTTCTTCACTCACGCGGCGTGGCTGGATCAGGGTTTCCCCCATTGTCCAATATTCTTAGCTGCTGCCTCCCGTAGGAGTCTGGGCCGTGTCTCAGTCCCAGTGTGGCCGATCACCCTCTCAGGCCGGCTATGGATCATCGCCTTGGTAGGCCGTTACCCCACCAACAAGCTAATCCAACGCGGGCTCATCCATCACCGATAAATCTTTCCCCTTGCGGGCGTATGCGGTATTAGCGTTCGTTTCCAAACGTTATTCCCCAGTGATGGGCAGATTCCCACGCGTTACTCACCCGTGCGCCACTGGTATATTGCTATACCCGTTCGACTTGCATGCCTAAGACCCGCCGCCAGCGTTCGTTCTGAGCCAGGATCAAACTCTCAAGTTCTAAAAAAACTTTGAGTTTAAGCCTGCACAATCAAACAAACCTGGCATATTGCCAGTTCGTCTTTACATTTTATTTTTTTTCGCAAGACAAGTTTTTAACGAGGCCGTATTTTATACAACCTTCTACCTGTCTAAGGATTGTGCAAACTTTCGTAAGTTTGGATATTTTCCAAATCAACTGCCTGCACATCCCTTCTTTAATTCACAATTATAAAATTGCGAATTTTCTTGATGAGCTGCTTTATTTACAATATTGCGATTTGCTTTGGCACGACGAATCGTTGTTTATCCAAAAAATCGCTAAATTTCAGGGGTTGAGCATTTTTTTCAACTTGAAAGCCCGCATAGTATGCGCCCTTTTTATACAAAAGTCAAGCAAAAATTGAAAAAAATCTTATTTTTATTTCGTTTTATCACGAACCGCGGAAATCAGCCACGAAACAACCATCATAACAACCCCAAAACATATTGCCATATCCGCAAAGTTAAACGCCGGCCAATGCCACGCACCAATATGAAAATCTAAAAAGTCAATAACCGCACCGAATCGCACCCGGTCAATCAAATTTCCCAGCGCACCACCAACAATCATCGCCATTCCAATCTTTTCCGTTTTATTCCCATTCCCAAAAAACATTTGATACACCAAAACACCGATAATTATCCCGGTCAGTGCGATTATAACCAACGGCATACTTTCCCCGATACCGCGCAGCATTGAAAAACTGGTCCCTGGATTCCATGTAAAAACCACATTAAAGAAATCTGAAACCTGGGTCATCATATACGGATACGGCACCAATGAAAATGCCGCACCACCCATTGGCGCACGCCCTGTTATTAAATACAACAATCCGCCCTTACTCAACTGGTCAATTACAATCACCAACAACATAATTAAAATTGGCAAAATCCATTTTCTTTTCATGATAACTTTTTCCTTTGCGCAATCATATCACACACGCCGCGCCGCGTCAATCAGTGGTTCCGCCCAGTGCGCTATAATTATTTTTACGCAGACTATCCACCATTTGGTCAATGTTTGTATCCGATGTCCCCAGTGCTTCCAAGACTTCGCGCCCCAACACAAAACTGGATTCAATTGTTTCTGGTAATGTCGTCAATTTGCCTTCTAACTGCAAATTTTCCGCCTCGGACAGATTACGGACACGCGCAAAAATTCGCGCATTTTTTGACACATTCCAGACCGAACGAATTGTCCGCTTTGCAACCGCCGCGTTATTTAACGCAATCACCACAGCGCGGGTATAACGCGGAGCCAATCCAACTCCACGCAAAACCAGCGCATTTGTCGTATCACCAAAATATACATTAAAACCCGCTTCCTTGCCATTCATCACCGCATCCACACTGGAATCTATGGCGACATAGGGGATACGCTGCGCCTCTAACATTTGTGCGATTGTTTGACCCACACGACCAAAACCACAAATCACAACTGCCGGTTTAACATCTGGCGCGATTTCGGTTATTACTTTTTCATTCGCAAATAATTTTCCACGACGCGACAACACATCATAAATCCACATCAGAACTGGCGTCATCATCATGGATAAAATAATTATCGCCGTTAAAAAGTCTGTATGCCCACTGGGGATAACATTTATCCCATTTGTTTTTATTGTCTGTAAAATCAGCAATCCAAACTCGCCCCCCTGGGCCAACACGAACGCGATAAAAACAGACTCGCGATTAGAAATATCACGCACGCGCGCCACCATATAAATCGCCGCGAACTTTATAACAATCAGTCCAATCGTCCCCAATACCACAATCCACCAATCTGATAACAACATTGGCAAATTTAATCCCATCCCCAGTGCGATAAAAAAGAACGATAAAAACAAAATTTGATATGGTCGCATATCCGCCTGGACCTGGACCCTGTACATCGTTTCAGACAACAGCATACCTGCGATAAACGCGCCAATTGCCGGCGGCAATCCCAGATAACGAAATACCATTGCCCATAAAAATATATTTCCCAACACCGCCAGCAAGAATGCTTCCTTGGACTTTAACCGCACAACAAGGCGCATCAACGGATTCAACAACAATCGCCCGACAATAACAACCCCGACGATTAAACTGGCGGTCATTACCACAACATCTATAATCCCAGCGCCAAAGTTTAATGATTTACCCGCAAAAATCGGCAACATCGCCAACAATGGAATAGACAACAAATCCTGGAATAATAAAATTGAAAAAGTTTGCCGACCCATGTGAGTTTGTAATTCATTTCGGTCTGCCAACACTTGTAAATCTGCATTCGTGCTGGACATAGCAAGCATCATCGCAATCATTATTGTTCCTGCGATTGTCCAATTCGTAATTCCAAATAAAATCGGGAAAAACATAAACGCCGCCATTAAAACCTGGGCCGCGCCAAATCCGAAAATTCCGCGACGCATACCCCACAATCTTTTTGTATTTATTTCCAGCCCCAAAACAAACCACAAAAACACCATTCCGATTTCGCCCAGGAAAATCCAAATATCAGTCAGTTGCCATAAATTCATAACGTATGGTCCCGCGATAATTCCCGCAACCAAAAATGCAATAACGGTTCCAAACCGCGCAAACCGCGACAGCAAAACCAACCCAAACGCAATTCCTAAAAATATCAAAATTGAATAACTCATCTCTCTCCCCTATTTATAATTTTATTTATACAACAATTTCGCGCGCCAATTCAACGAATTTTTTTGGACTTAAATTTTCAGCGCGTTCGGTGCCGATTAAACCAAATTTTTCCCAATTTATTCCTGGCAAAATTCCCCGTATCATTTTGCGCCGTTGCCCGAAAAGTTTTGCGGTCAATGCCGACACCCGCGCAATATCTATATTGTTTTTTTTAGGAATAATTTGCACCACCGACGAGGTAACTTTTGGCATAGGAAAAAACGCCGTGCGCGGAACATTAAATAAAATTTTCGCATCCGCTGTCAATGCGGTCAGCACCGCCAATCGCCCGTATTCCGCATCCCCAGGCACAGCCACAATTCTTTGTGCAACCTCACGCTGAAACATCAAGGTCATCGACAAAATTCCATTTGCGTTTTCCAACCACTCTGTCAATAAATGCGTCCCCACATTATAAGGCAAGTTTGCACAAATATGAAAACCAGAATCCATTTTTAATTTCGGCAAAGCGCGCAAAGCATCATCAAAAATTACTTCCAGTCGCCCACCAGACGCATTTTTTATTTTTTCTAAAATTGGTGCCGTTGTTAAATCTTTTTCAATCGCGATTACATGCCCTGCACCACATTCTAACAACGCACGGGTCAGCCCGCCAGGACCGGGTCCAACCTCTATCACATTCGCGCCGTTGATATTCGGCACACTGCCCGCTATCTTTCGTGTCAGATTCAGGTCAAATAAAAAATTTTGCCCCAATTGTTTTTTCGGATTCAGGTCTGCATCACGCATCATCTCACTAACTGGCGGCAAAGATAACAATTTATCATTTTTCATTTTATATTTTCTTGCGCCCCCCAAATGCAACCCTCAGCGTTCCATCATCCATATAATCTAAATCCCCCCCCAGCGGCACACCCGACGCCAGTTCTGAAAATTCAACATCATCACCAACAACCGACATAATATAATGCTGGGTTGTTTTGCCCTCTATGGTGTTGGGCAACGCAAAAATAATTTCGGTGATATTTTCATTTTTTATCCGCGTCGGTAAATTTTTTATCAGTAAGTCTTCGGGAGATACCCCACCCGCCCCAGACAACAACCCACCAATAATATGATAGCGCCCATTAAAAACACCCGACCCGTCCAATATCCAAACATCTGATAAATCACGAACAATACATAATTGCCCAGTTCCGCGCGACGCGTCAGAACAATAAACACAATTTCCATCGTTCAGACAACCACAAACCGGACACGGGTGAATCGTTTCCGATGCGGCGCGCAATGCATTCGCCAGCGCTGTCGCACGTCCTGTCTTGTCCGACAATAAATCCAAAACAATACGACGCGCACCACGTCCGCCAACACGTGGTAATTTTGCAAATTGTTTAATCAGTTTTTCAATCGTATTCAAAATGTATAACAATCCATATTTTTTTGTTTTGCGTTTTCACAAATACTTTTTGCGTTTTGCATCGACAAATTATTTACACGCACACGATACATTCCATTTGGCGCAATTTCAATATCAGCATTCAATCCCGTTGTATTTTTTACTTTTTTAATTTGTGTTTCAGCCGCCCCGCGCGAACCATACGCCCCAAATTGAATACCCGAATTACCAGATGATATTTTCACAGCTTTTACTGGCACAGAATTTATAGTTTGTTCTTGTTTTTCTGTAAAGTTATAATTTGATTTTGATTCTATACCAAACCCGCGGTCCAACAAACGCGTTGCGACCGCCGCCCGAACATCTTTATTTTCCGCGCCCAATACCACCGCGATTAAATGCCGTCCGTCACGTTTTGCCGTTGCCACCAATGAATACCGCGACTTGTTCGTAAAACCAGTTTTCATACCATCGGCGCCCGGATACACCCCCAACAAACGATTTCCATTTGTATAAGTTTTGCCATTATAATCCCAAGTTTTTATACCAAAGTATTTCCAATATTGTGGAAAATGCTTATACACCGCAATCCCCAGCAATGCCATATCCCGCGCACTGGATAAATGTTCATCATCAGGCAAACCAGACGCATTTTCAAAGTTAGTTTTTGCCAGCCCAATATCAGTTGCAACGCGCGTCATTAAACTGGCAAAACTTCCCTCTTTTCCACCTTTCAGATTTTCCGCCAGAACGCGCGCGACATCATTCGCAGAATGTACCGCGACCGCCTTTATCGCATCTTCTACCTTTATTTTACTGCCCGCAGCCAACCCCAATTTCATCGGCGCCGCATTTGCCGCCGCCGCGGACACTATCAACTGGTCGTCCAGATTTAATCGTTTATGTTCCAACGCATCAAATGTTAAATACAGCGTCATTATTTTTGTTAAACTGGCGGGATAATTTACATCATTCGCATTTTCAGAATATAAAACATTCCCGGTATTCATATCCGCCACCAACGCCGCGCGATAATCCGCCGCCTTCGCAGATATACAAACAAAACAAAAAATCAGAAATAGTGCCAATTTTTTCATAACGAACAGCATACAAAAAAACACACCCCCCGTCAAATACCAAATTTATAAATAATAAAAAAAATAACGATGTAAAATCTCCGCTATGCAGCAGTGGTTTTACATCGTATGAGCAGATTATATATTTTTTATTTACGAAAGTCAATAATTTTATTATTTTTAGTGATAATTATAACCGCTCGAGTTTTATTGTTTCGTTGAGATATAAGCCTGTTTTTAATTTGTAATATAACAAAAGGTTCATCTAAACAAATTCATCGCAAATCAAAAATTATATTCTCGGATTGTTTTTGTGCTTTTCTGAAATTGTTTTCAATTGTTCTTTTACTGGCCCCTATTGGGGATTTAATTTCCCAACGTTTTCCATCCATAATTAAATCTGGCATACATATACCTTTGATATAAACCGGTGCTAAAAATTCAACATCTTTACCGATGCCAGCCAATATATTAGCGACTTCTAATTCATGGGATTCTGGTAAAGAGCCCCCCTGGTATAATAATTTTTCCATATTTTATTGCTTTCTTCATTACTTACCCAATATCGCGCAGAGATATTTTTTCGCCATCAACAATTACCAATTTTCCAGATTCAATTCCGAAAAGTTTCGCCGCAGATTGCGCATCCCTTTGTCCGAAAATTGTCGCACTAAACACCGGCATAACGCCACGCAAGATAGCCGTTTGGTCCGCGTCAATTTTATCGTTAAATACACCGATAATCGGCACATCTGGACGACGCGAAGAAATCATTGTTGTTATATCAGTCCCCGCATCAAATACCACAATCGCCGCCGCCCGATTCAGATACGCCATTGACGCCACGCTGCGCGACCAGTCATTTTCAGGCAAATTTTCAATACGCGACCAATCAAATCCATTTTCCGCAACATCGGCGTCTGCGTGTTCTACAATTTTTGCCATTGTTTGCGCGACCAGAACTGGGCCGTCTCCTATGGTTGTTTCCTCGCTGGTCATAACACAGTCCGCGCGCAAATACGACGCCAGCGCGACATCTGAAATTTCCGCACGCAACGGAAACGACGAATGCACCATAGAACCCAACATTTGCGTTGCAACAATTACTGGTTTATTCATCTTTCTGCACATACGAATTGTCATTCGTTGCAGGGCGGGCAATTGCTCGAATGGGACTTCTACTGCTAAATCACCGCGCGCAAACATAATCGCATCCGCGCTGCGAATAATATCTTCCAGTCTGTCCAGCGCCTGAGGACGTTCAATTTTTGCAATTATTTTTATATTACGCGATGTGCGCGCCGCGATAAATTCGCGAACTTCTGCAATATCTTCGGGACGCTGCACAAAAGAAACCGCAACCCAATCTGGATTTTTTGTAATTGCGTATTCCAAATCAGTTTTGTCTTTGTTGGTTAAAACACCCGAATCTATTTCAGTATCTGGAATGTTAAATCCACGACGCGACCAAATTTCATCACCACGCGCAACACGGGTTGTTATTTTTCCAGACTCGGTCTTTATAACATCCAATTCAATTTTGCCGTCATTTAATAAAACTCTGTCGCCGACCTTTAACGAGTTCATAACCGCGCTATCAGGCAGATAGACACGCGTTTCATCGCCGCGTTCTGGATTATTATCCAAAATAAATTCCGCACCGATATTTAACGGATAATGATTTTCGGTTAAAAAATCTCCGATACGATGCTTAGGCCCTTGCAGGTCAATAATTATTGCAACATTTTGATTTAATTCGTCCGCAATCCGGCGAATATCGTCAATTTTTTTACCCTGAACTTCGCCTGTATCGTGTGAAAAGTTTAATCTGCACGCATTCACCCCAGATTTAATCATTTCACGTAAAACATCTGGATTTTGGGACGATGGACCAATACTGGCAATAATTTTTGTAAGTTTCATTTTTACTTCCTTTTTTTGTTTTATTCGGACGCGACCGAATAATTTATTTTTATTTTGATTTTTACAAATTCAATGCTAGCATAAAAATGAACAATAAGAAAAGAGGAAAATTTATGTCAATAGATAATAAACAATTACTATCTGTTATTGAACGGATTGAAAAATTGAATGAGGACGCAGCCGCCATCGCAGCAGATATAAAGGAAATTTATACCGAGGCCAAGGGCGCAGGATACGACCCAAAATATATTCGCCAAATGATTCGCCTTCGCAAACTGGACCCAGATGAATTGGACGAAGCAGACGAACTGACAAAAATGTATCGCTCTGCCTTGGGAATATGAAAAAATTTACACGCGTGATTGAAGACTTTGATTGCGCGCATTGCGGTGCGCATATTTCGGGCAATGGTTATACGAATCATTGCCCGAAATGTTTATGGTCGCGACATGTTGATATAAACCCTGGCGACCGCGCCGCAGATTGTGGTGGAATGATGAAACCTGTCAGTATCGAGACCAAAAAAAATGGATTTATAATAACCCACAAATGCGAAAAATGCAGAAAAATTGCGCACTGCAAATCCGCAGAAAATGACGATATGAACGCGATTATTGAATTATCAAAAAACACAGATTTTGTGTTTGGTGGTCATAATAAGCGCGGCGGCAGATAAATAAAAACATCGGTCTTACCAATATAAATGAAATTATTATTTTCACTTTTTTCATTCTGCGCGGGCATACTGATTTATTTTGCGTTGCCGACAGAGCCGCAAATAAAATACCCAATACTTATCGCTATTTTATGTGCGATAAATTTTTTTATTTTTTATAAACGCGCGAAATTTATCCAGTTGGTTTTTGCGACAATGTTCGGATTTTTTTACAGCGTATTTTTTACTCATGCAATTGACATTCCGCGCACAGAATACACTATGCGCGATACTGAAATTATCGGAGTTGTAAAAAACATAGATTACACACCTGACCGCGTGCGATTGTTTGTCCAAAATAATGATAACGACGCGATGTATCGTTTATCATTAAAGCCCGATATCGGCAACGCAAAACTAGGTGATGAAATAAAAATAAAGGCGACAATCTTTCCCCCCAGTCCTGCGGACGCCCCGGGGGGATTTGATTCGGCAAGATGGGCATATTTTGACGGGCTGTCGGCAACGGGATATATTACTAATTTATCGGTGATACAATCATCACAACAAAATAACATTTCTGCGTTGCGTGAATATCTGCATAATAAAATGAACTCACATTTATATGATTCGCTGGTATTGGGATATAAACATACGCTAACGGACAGCGAAACGAACGCTTGGAAGGCGGCGGGCGTCCAACATATTTTTTCAATCAGTGGCTTTCATATTACATTGGTGGGGGGATGGTTGTTTGCAATGTTTTATTTTGTCTTTCGCGCGGTGCCATATATCACGCGGCGCATTCCTGCGCGATATCCAGCGATGATTTTGGCAATGGGTGGATTGCTTTTTTACTTATTTTTATCTGGGGCAGATGTCGCAACAATTCGCGCTTTTTTAACAACCAGTTTAATGTTTGTGGCATTTACCCTGGGGCGCAGTGTTTTTACGATGCGCAACGCGGCGTTGGCATTTTTTGCGTTGCTGGTAATGAATCCACATTATTTAATAATGCCCGGATTTCAACTTTCGTTTGCGGCGATTTTCGGACTGATTTGGTTTTTTGGAAAATCAGATTACGAGAAAAAATCATTACTGCGGCGCGCATGGAAATGGATAAAAATTGTAATCTATACCACGATTGTTGCAACGATTTTCACAATGCCTTTTATAGCATATCATTTTCATGCGGTCCAGATTTATTCGTTATTGGGTAATATAATTTTTGTGCCAATTTTTTCATTTTTAATAATGCCATTGACATTGCTGGGCATAACGGGCGCGGCGACGGACATTTATAATTGGTCGCTGAACATCGCGCAAAAAATAGAGACATTACCCTATTCATCACTACAAATTCCGACTTTTTCAGGTTGGATTTTATTGGTAATGATTGCGGGGTTATTGTGTTTAATTTTGATAAAAAATAAAAAAATAAAAATTGCATCGGTTGGCGCGTCAATAATAATTTCTGTCGCTATGATTTTGATTACCCCGCGACCTGTTTTTTATAGCACGCCTGATAATGGGCTGATTGCGGTGCGCGGCGCGGATGGGAAGTTGTATTTCAGCAAGAAAAAATCCAGCGCGCATTATTTTGCATTTGACACATGGAAACAAAATAATTATGAAAAAATTGGAACGGAAAATTTGCGATTAAAGTGTCGGCAAAGTCTGTGCGAAATTAAAACAAAAAATTGGTCATTGGCATACACGACGCGATTTGTTCCGATAAAAAATAACATAGAAAGATTATGCAGCGAAAATGATTTTATAGTGTCGTACCTGCGGGTGCGAAGTGGTGGAAAATGCAACGCAAAGTTTTTGCTTGGTGGATTTACAATTTACGAAAATGGATTTATTAAGAAAACAATTTCCAATCGTTGGTGGCACAATTAGTCAAAAGCGAAGTTCACAAAGCGTAGAGCGCAAATTAAATATACATTCATAAAAAAACCGCGAAAGTTTCGCGGTTCGTTTATTTTTTATTAGCATTTTCTGAACTTACTTTTTGGTTGTTCTTTTTTTTCTGTTCCTGCATATCGGCCCACGCGTTAAAAGCCTCTGCCACTTTATTTTGTTCAGGTTTGGACAATTTTGCATACATTTTGTTTACATTGGTAATTATATCACCTATGAGGTTGTAATAATCTTGTCCGGTTGCGCTTACCTGTTCATGACCTATGGCAACGTTGTTTCTGAATATCATTAAATAAGCAACATCATTTATCACTTTTATAATCTTTAATAAAATATCAGCGTCAAGATTTTCAGGGCGTTTTTCTAATTTTTCCTTGGCGAAAACATCACTTTTCATCAGTTTAACAATCTGGGTTAGCGCAGGAATAAACGACGGATGATTATAGTCAATTGGAAAATTCTTTTTTATAAATTCAATATCGGTTGATGTTCCTAAAATAGCCGCACACATATCTTCACGAGCGGCTTTATCATAAAATTCTGATTCAATTATATTATTATATCGCCGTTGTTTATAATTCTCGTCGGTTATTTTGCGTAATAAAATGGAATGAACTTCTGTATCAATAAACATTATACTCTCACACCATTTCATTTTACTCTCACTTGTCATTACGGATGCAATCGCTTTTTTTTTGTCTATGATTTTTTGTTTTTCTGTTGATGTTAAATTCGCATACCCTTCTGGGAAAAAACTTAATACCCCTGACAATCTGCTATCAAATAATTCATTTAATTCATTTAGTGATTTTTGTTTGCTTTCTCCTGTTGAAAAAAACATCTTACTAGCATCTGTGTGTCCCATATCAAAATCCTTTGGTTATATTATAAGTATGATTACTTTACCCCCCACATGTGTTTGTCAATAAATAAATTAGTGCTGGTGATGTATAACGATGGTCAGTATTCCGCCGACATAAAATAAAGCCCGTCCGCTGGGGCGGTCACGCCCGCCGCGCTGCGGTTTTTCGCCGCAAAAATTTCATCTATGTCCAGACGCTTTCCCAAACCAATTTCAACCAATGTTCCAACCATATTTCGCACCTGGTGATGCAAAAAAGACCGCGCCGATGTGTCAATTACTATCCGGTCGCCATTTTGGAAAATTTCCATTTTATCCAGTGTTTTTATTGGGGATTTCGCCTGGCACTCGGACGCCCTGAAACTCGTAAAATCGTGATTTCCAACCAAACGCGCCGCCGCCGATTTCATCGCATCAACATCTAATTTTTGTGGCACCCACCAAACACGATTTTTTTCCAGCACGAGTGGGGCGCCACGATTCAGAATAATATACCGATAATTACGACGCGTTGCCGAAAACCGCGCGTGAAAATCGTTCGTAACATCTTCAACATCCAGCGCCGCCATCGGCGAATTATTTTTAATCAACCAAAAATTAGTCGCCCTTTTAATCGTTTCCGCATCAAATTCCCCATCCAAATCAAAGTGCGCCACCATACCGATTGCATGAACCCCCGCGTCTGTGCGACCCGCCGCAACGACATCTACCCTCTGCTGGCAAAACTGAAAAATTGCGTCCGTAATCAACGATTGCGCGGAAACCCCATTATCATTTTCCTGCCAACCAATTAAATTCGTCCCGTCGTATTCAAGGGTTATTTTATATCGTGTCATTTTTTACCACTACCCCGTCGCTCTGCGCGCGCCACCCCTTCGCCAGCGAAGGGGATTTATCAGTTTGTCCGTTCAAAAAATCTTTCCATGTCATTGCGTTTTTTCCCGCGGGCTGAACCCGCAAAATTTCCAGCTCTCCATTTATAACTTTTGTTTGTAAAATTTTTGTATCTATGCCATTTATTTTTGTGCGTCCGCCAATACTGCGAATCTGATTATGAATTTGTTCGGGCTTTTTCCCCCAGTCTATGATTTCATCCGCGCCCGTCCATTTTCGCGAAAAAGATGGGGTACCAACTTGCGCCACGGGCGGGAATTTTTCTGGCGACGCCAAAAACTTTTCCAACATTTTTATCGCAATTTCGCCAACCTTTTTTTCAATATCCGCAGTTGTGTCATTTTCGCCAATTGCGAATTTTTCACGCATAAAAACATCACCAGAATCAACGTCCGATGCCACCGACATCAAGCACACTGCCGATTCTGTATCGCCATTATAAATCGCTGTTGTAATCGGTGCCGCGCCGCGATACGCGGGCAAATCACTGGGGTGGATATTTATAAATTTATATTTTTCCAATAATGAATCTGGAATAATTACACCATACGCCATAACAATTACAAAATCTATATCTGTATAGTTATTTAATTCTGAAATTTTATAATGGGTCGGTATATTTTTTGATTCTGCCCATGCATCAACTGGCGATTTTGTGATTATTTTTTTTCGCCCCTGGGGCTTTGGCGCACGCGTAAAGGTCGCGACAACTTCGTGATTTCGTGATAAATTATCAAAAACTGGGACCACAAATTCGGGAGTCCCCATTAAAACAATACGCATTTTTATTTCCTTTTGCGGACGCGCCGCATAACCATTTCACGCTTTACCGGCGGCAGATAGTCTATGAACAAAATACCATCCAGGTGGTCAAATTCGTGTTGAAAAGTGCGCGCCGCAAAGCCGTCAAATTCCCGTGTCTGCACCCGTCCATTTTCATCCGTCCAGCACGCTGTAATTTTTTCGGGTCGCGAAACATCGGCAAAGACTGGTAAATCATCAGGTCCCAAAACGGACAAACACCCCTCTTCTATGACACAATTATTTTCAGATTTTGATACAATTTCTGGATTTATGATACAATGCACAACTCCGGTATCGTTTTTGTTTTTAACCTCTCGCATAACAAAGAATCTTTGCGCCAATCCAACCTGGGGCGCGGCCAGTCCGACCCCCCGCTGGTCGTCCATCATACACACCATCGTATTCAGCGTTTTTTTTATTTCAGACGCGTCATCAACAGGCGCGCATTTTACGCGCAACGCGTCATCACCACATAACTTCATTTGCAATTTTTCTGTCATTATGCTTATAATAATATCAAAGGAGAACAAAATGGCAAGTTTATTATTTATCACCATTTTTTTATTAGTTTGTATTTTAGTCGGGGTGCTGGTTTTGATTACCAGAAAATCAGATTCTGGCGCGGCGCAATTTTCATCACTGCGCGAGGATAATTCCCGCCTGCGCGAACGTCTGGCCGAGCGGTTGGGGGTCCTGTCGCAAAATGCGATTGAACTGAAAAACATCAGCGGCGACATTGCAAATTTGGGAAATGTTTTAATGGGCTCTAAACAGGCGCGCGGAACATTCGGCGAGCGCCAACTGGAAGACATCGTATCCGATATTATGCCGCCCGAATCATACGCTTTCCAAAAAACACTGGATAGTGGTGTGCGACCTGATTGTATAATCCGCCTGCCCTATCCGCCGGGGGATATGATAATTGACAGCAAATTCCCCCTGGAAGGTTTTGCCAAATATACCGAAAATCCAGATGACGGAAATCATAAAATTTTTGAGTTATCTGTGCGCAAGCACATTGACGACATCGCATCAAAATATATCATAGTTGGCAAAACAGCAGAATCAGCCATGATGTTCATCGCGGCAGAATCCATTTTTGAAACCCTGCATCGCGATTTTTCGGGACTGGTGGATTATGCGGCACGAAAAAAAGTCTTTATCGTGTCGCCCGCGACATTATGGGCGTCGCTGAATACAATACGCGCTGTTCTGTCGGATATAAAAATTAAACGCGTCGCAGGGCAAATAAAAAAAGAATTGGATTTATTACTCTCGGACCTGACCCGATTATCAGACCGCGCGAATAAGTTAGATTCTCATTTTAACAACGCGACGACTGATTTACGCGAATTACAAACATCGGTTGGAAAAATTTCACCACGGGCAGAGAAATTGCGAGATTTGGATTTTTAATTAAAATATCATTGAAAATCAAAAAAAATCGTATATAATTCCTTGGTCTATGGCGCATCGTCTAATGGTAGGACAAGAGATTTTGGTTCTCTTTATCGCAGTTCGAATCTGTGTGCGCCAACCAGTTTTAATACTTGGTCCCATCATCTAGCGGTCAGGATGCCAGATTCTCATTCTGGAAACACGGGTTCGATTCCCGTTGGGACTGCCAAAAAAAATTCGCAATACGCGAATTTTATTTTTTACCGATACCAATTTTTTACAACTTTATTTTTTGCCGCAGTCAATTCATTCAATTCATTATGAAATACATTAAAAACATTTCCTGGCAACCCTAAATCACTAACTTTGTTGGCACACAATTTCAATAATTCTATATTTGTGTTTAAAGTTTCGCGTTTATTTATTATATTATGTATTTCATCCTCACTATTCTTTTTTAATAAATTTTCGGTTCCTAACTTTGTCATAGTTTTTACAAAATCATTATGACGATTGCGTATTACTTTATGCATATCAATAAGTTTTATAACATCTTTTTTATCTGCAAGGCCCGAATTGAAAGATAAATTATCAAAAATATACTTTGATGTGAATTGTATGGATTTATTTAACCGAATATCAGATTCACGCAGATTTTGTATAATTATTTCTTGTTGTGTTGGCAATTCACAAGCGTGCTTTTTCTATATGTTTCAACCACCCAACTTGCCATTTGCGTTATCCGTGGAACTGGTGTTCCAAAAATAAAATCTTCTATATTTTTTGTAAAACTATTAAATGTATTTTGTATTTTTTGTGCGATCAGCATTTTTTATATTCCGTATTGTTATTCCCCCACACTCCATTTTCCATTGGTTGCGATTAAATCCGCATCCATTTCAAATGTCCCCCCCGCCAAATTTATCAGTAATTCCCCAGCGCAAACCTGGGCGTAATCGGTTGCCGCGCCGACAAACCCGTCAAACTTACCAGATGCGACAAACGCCAAATCCAACGCCACACAGCCAGATACCCGATATGATTCACCGCGTCGCGTCGCGTTCACCGTATTATCCAATCCAATCAAAGCCGATGCCGAATCCGCAATACGCGACACCCCAACACGCGCCGAATGAAACGCGCTGAATATAAATGCGCCGTTATCCTGTTCCCCGTAAAATAATTTATCCTCTATCGGGTTATAAATAATCGCGATTTTCGTTTCCCCACCAGACCGCAAAGCCAGTGAAATCGCAAAGTGCGAATTTCCACGCACAAAATTTTCCGCACCCGACAAAGCCAAAACAAATTCATCACGACCATCGCCATCAGCCGAATAATTCGGCGTTAAAACACCCGCATTTGGGCGCACAAAAACCAAATCACGTAAAATAGATTCCTCTATACGAACCGCAGCCCGCCGAACAAAATCACGCGCACCCGTAATGGATTGTTGCAGGTTTTCAACCTCTATAAAATCACGACGCAAACCCGCACCCGTTTTCGCAACGGCCGCAAACATTTTGTTTAATTCAACGGAACCCTTTAATAAGTTTTCTGGTGCGTCTGTCATAGTTTATTAAAACTTGAACCCATCAAATTTTTTCTTGAAATCTGCCGCGCGCTGACCCTTGTCCGCAGTCGCCCGCTGACCCGTCCATGCCGAATGATTCAGATTATCCACAGACAATGTCATATCCTTTTTCACAGACGAAAACATTTTAATTGTTTTGCCATCAGTCCGTGTAACATTTATCTCAAAATACTCTGGATGTGTGTTTTTTTTCATATTTTTTACCCTTTATTTGCGGGCGAATTATACAAGGTTTATTCCCAAAATCAAGCGTTATTTTCAATATCCCCCAATACACCCCAGGTAAAAATTACCCCCTGATTCAATAAAATTTTGGAACTTGTTCTGATTTTTTCCCGCAAACAAACCCAAAATAGTCCCGGAATCAGTCGCCAACATATCCGCAACCGATGCACCCGCCGACGGCAATTTCCGAAAAAATCCAGAATTTGGAAAAATTTCCGCTGCAAATAATTTATTAGTCGCCCGCGATACATCCCCGTCCCGCGTTATAACCATTAAATTACAATTCGGCGACAATGCAATTTTTTCCCGAACATTTGCCGCCCCACCCAGCAATTCCCCCCACCAGCCAGACGCCCCTGCAAACACAGGATAATACAATGTCGCATTTGGGTTTTTCTTGAAAAAATCCGACATATCCAAATCCCCAGATTCAACACTGGGCATTTCGCCGTGCCGCTCTGAAATTATTTTACGCGCCATTTGATAAAGGTCCGAATCAGTGCCGCGCGCACGCGACCAAAATAAATACGGAGAATATAATTCACAGCAACTCATTACCCTAATTTTACCATATCACCCCCGCGGAAAAAAGTCCCATTCACACAATTTTTATAAAATAAATTTCTTGACTTTTTCCCGTAATTATTACTTGCCCAATTTTTTCCACCATTCTTTGGTGTTTGACCAAACTTTTTTACCCAATTCTTTTGCTTTTTTCTCGGCTCCATTTGGAATTGTTACATCACCGAACAGGGTTTTCGCCAGTGTGGGTATGGAATTCATAAATAATGCCAGGAATATTCCCATCATTATAACCGCTATCATACTATCGTTATTCAAGGTCAATGCGTCCATTAAAATAGCCGAATCGTTATTCGCAAAGGCCAACGCCAATGCGTCCGCGCCCTGCCACTTACCAAACGCTGCACTCATAAACAGCAACGAAAATGTAGTAAATATCCCGACCATCGCAATACCCAAAGTATTCTGGATAACATTGTCAATCAGACCCTTTATATTTTTTTTACCATCAGGAAAGACCATCCACGATTTACCAGTTATCGGGTCTGCAAACAACCATGCCAATAAATTCAACGGCAACATTACCAGATTCATTCCCAGTTGAATAAAAGTTTCCAAAAAATACAACGGCACAGGCAACAACGCAAAAAAATACACAACCAAAATTAAAAAACCTGCTAAAAATATCATAACATTTGGAAATATCGGAATACCGCCGAAAATATGATACATATGCTCTTCATTAAATGCCATATTCAGCATTGTCCAACCTGCCGTCATTCCCAATCCAGTCATCTGATGCACCTGCCCCACCTGACACGCCAGATTATGTCGCAACTTTGGTGAAAACGCGCCCATTTTCGCCGCTGTGCTGTCTGCTGTTGATGGGTCGGCAAATGCCGTCGCCACCAGACATGTTTCATACGCAAATTCATCATCCGTTCCCGCCGTGAATTTCCCGTCAATCACATGGTTAAAAGACAATCCAACATTAAACACAGGTCCAATAAAAATATCAGTTATCATTCGCGGAAGCGGCATCATCAACAAAGATGTTATCAAGACCAATTTTACAATAGTTGCGCCAAACTTACCCGATAATTGCCATGCGTCCGGACTGGTCGGTTTTCCGTCCATACCCAAATAAGACTTTACAATTTCCCACGCAAAATATACCGCCGTCAATGCCGCCGCAACCGGCACACACACAACACCAATAGTATGATAAATTTTTGGTAATATATTTGATATAACCAGCATTATGTCATTAAATAAACCACAGGTCCAACAACTGGAAAAAAACGAAAAAGCATCCGACATATCGACCGGCACCGCCGACCTGAAAATTGACACCCCCAAAATTATCGTTCCACCGCCCAACGCACCAATTGCCAACGGTGCAATCGCGCCCGCCGTCAATGGAAAAAACGACAAAAATGTAATCAAAAATTTTTTTAACTTTGACATTTAATTTAAGAGTTTTTTTGTGATTTTATTATACCATAATTTATAAAATTGTTTTATGATATTCGCAAGAATGAGGAAGTTATTTGCTTTTTTATCAGTTTTCTGCGCATTTGCGTTTTTTCCAAACATGGGAAATGCCGCATGGGGTATCGTTGACGCGCTGGACCTGTCGCCTTTTGTTCCGATTATTTTGGACGCTTTTATGTCAATCGCGATGGCGGGCTATGAATTTTTTGTTGGTAATGGCGACGGAATAATTTATCTGTTTGTTTGGGGGTGGTTGGCATGGCATATCGCAACATACGCGGTAAAAATGTATATCCCAAAATCGTGGTTGGATTTTTTTGGTATGGATGGCGGCGGAATGTGGTCTGGAACAGATGGTTGGAAAATTTCCGAAGATGTGTTAAAACCATGTATTCGTGGAATTGTTGCCGCTGCGATTTTACTACCACTAAAACCACAATACATTACAAACTTTGTCGTTGACCCGTTCTTGCAATTCGGCGGAATTTACACATCTAGTATATCAGAAATTATAACCCAACAGAATATTTCCACGCCTGCAAAAAAAATAAAATGCCCAGATGAAATTATCCAAAAAAATTACATATCCGCCGCCAGTTGTGAATTTATGGTTCAACCCGTGGCAGATATAACCGCAGTAAATAATACTTTTATAAAACGCGGAATGGAATATATAACATCGGGATTGACCGGCCTGATGACGATTATACCGAACGGGGCAAATGGTTTTATGGATATAATAACCGGGGTTTTGTTGGTGTCTGCCTTTACCGCCAGCAACTTTTTTATGGCATTACTGATTATCCAGGGAATTTTTAATTTTGGAATGGCATTGATTATGTATCCGTTCAAGGTTGTTGTCTTTGTGTCAAAAAAATCTGATGATTGGGTAAATCCGTGGCCTGCGTTCGATGGAATAATAGACGCGTTAAAAAAACTGGTGATAACAATGATCGCGTGTATGTTTATATTGGCGATAAATATCGCGGCTGTGCGCGCGTTATTCAATTTTAACAAGTCTGTGTTTGTTGTTGCGGCCGGTGGCAGTGCTTCATCAAACTTACCCTCGGTGGCAACAGCCCAGATGGGATTTGGCGGACATTCTGTATTGTGGTTGTCCACGATTTTAACATTCTTTTTGATGTTCCGTATTTTTGAATTGACCAAAAAACAATTGCTGGAATACACCGGCAAAGATGCGGACGCTATGTATAAAAAGTCAAATGAACAGGTCAAAAAAGTATGGAAAAACACAATGGATTACAAAAAAGAAACACAAAAAATTATTGGTTGGTTCAAGAAAGATAAAAAATAATGAATGGATATACGCCATTTTTTACAGATGGGATTGTGCAATGTTGGAGTTGCCCAGTATTTGATTCGCTGATTGGTATTATATCCAGTGCGGCGGCGGCTATTTACGATAAATTGGCGTTGTTGTCGGCGGTATTACTGGGGGTGTTTGTTGCGTTTTATGTTTTATATTCTGTTGTTATGAATATGAAAAACCCAGTTGATAAAATTGACCCAATGTATCAAAAATATCTGAAACCTGTGTTTATAAATTCTATGTTTGTGATTGCGATTTTGGGTATGGGGGTTATGATTCCGCGCTTTATCACACAAATTACTTTTGAACCTGTGGCCGATGCCACAATTGTATATACTGAAAATATCCTGAACGCCAGTCAGGTTGTTGTTGATGAACGCGTGCCGTATTTAGAACAAACAATGAGCGAGGATGGATTTTATCGTCCAGAATTGCGCGATAAAATTATTCGTTTAATGCGGACCAGTATCACACAATTCCAAAATATGATAAAACTGGGAATGATTGTGATTGACCGCTCCTTTTCGTGGAGTGCGGTGGCCGGCATCGGTAATCTGGTTAAACACTTTTTATTGCTGATGGTGGGATTGGCGATTGTATGGATTTTCTTTAAGTTGTTTATAAAATTCTGTTTTTATTTTGTTGATGTTGTAATTGACCTGACCTTTTTTGCATTCTTTTTCCCGTTTATGTTGGTGCTGTGGGTATTTCGGAACTCGGAAAGTGTATCCTGGGTCAAGGATATGTCCAAAAATATGACCCCGACATATTTCAAGAATGCGATAAATTCTATTGTATCGTTGGGCGTTGTTGTTATAACCTATGTCGTGATAATGGTTGTAATAATAAAATTTTTGGCATCGCCAGAGATAAATAATGCGGAACTGACGCGTCAAATTATGAATGGAACAATCTTTGATGGCAGTTTTTCGGACGACAACATCGCAATGGTTTCATTGGGCGGGGTTATTGTATTATCGTATATAGTTATGTATATGGCGGATAATATCGGACAAGTAGCCAAGGCTATATCCGAAACTTTCGGTATAGAGGTCCGAACAAAAGAAAGCGATAAAATCGGAGAACAAGTTATCGGCGTCGGAAAATATATCAAAGACGACATAAAAAAAAGAATAGATATTCTGCGTGATAAAAAACCATCGGACGATAAAAAAGACGACAAGAAAGAAGACAAAAAATAATGTTAAAATCAAAAATAATTTTAACAGCGGTAAAATTTTTTATGTGGATACTGGGGGTTGGTATCGGCATCTGGTATTTATCGTCCAGTATAAACGGGGATGGTGTCCCTTATTCATCATTAAATAATTTTATGGTGGCCACGGGCGCGTGTGAAAATGGTGTGTGTGATATTTCGCAAATGAATGGTTGTTTCTTGTGTCCTTTTGTTAAACAACTTTTTAATGTTATTGGTATGGCGACAACTGATTTTTGGAATGCGATGGTCCATAATTTATGGATTTTAATTGCATTGGGTTTTGTAATTTTCTTGTTCGTGCATACATGGAAAACGATGCTGGATGCGAACAAAGAAAACATAAAAATGGATTCATCGGACCGAAAATTTGATTTCAAGAAATGGTTTGACGCGGTTTGGAAACAAGGGGTTCGTGTATTACTGATTGGGGCGTTATTGGGCGCGGTATCATTTGGCGGTTCATCTGTATTGCGTGTTGTATCGGATATAACAATCCGTCCAGTTATGTATGTTGGCGCGGAAATGTCAATGCTGGCGACGGGCGCCACATCTGTGGCGTCTTGCCCTGCGATAACACCCACCCCAGATGATAATGTAATTGGCGCGGCACTGAAACCTTTTATGTGTGTTGTTGGAAATGCAAATGCGGTTATATTGGCGGGCGCATCCAGCGGATTCGCAATGATGAATTTGGCATGGATGGATATGGGGGGCGGAATCTTTACATGGGTTGGTGGTTTAATAGTTTTGATTTTATTTTTATTCATCGGATTTAATTTATTATTTGATATATTAAACATTATATTTAGATTGGTGTTTATTATTATATTTTTACCCGTAATTGTTGCCAGTTATGCGTTTGAAAATGTATGGGGTGTGTTAAAGGGAGCAGTTGGAAAATGTATTGAAATTTTAATAAATTGCGCAGTGCGCACAATTGCTGTTACATTAAAAGTTTTGATAATTTATACAATTATTGCGTTGGCGGCGGATACTTATTTTCCCGGGCCTGTGGATGGGTATTCGGCGATTTTACCACCTGACTTTGCTGGAATGAACGCGTCCCCTGAATCGGGCGCTGCATCCATTGCGGCTATTTTAACCAAGTGCGAGAAAATATCATTAAATTCAGATGGTGTAGCCGATAAAGATAAGTTTGCCTCTTGTTTCCAAATAGAACGCGCAAACGCCCCGTATGGAGCATTTGATTTTATGGACAACACTTGGGAATTTTTAATGATGATGATTGGACTTTATCTGATTTATAAATTGGTAATTTCAAAAAAGATTGACCAGATTTTTGTTGGCGATAAAAACGGAACAGAACCACTGATGAACATTGGAAAACAATTCAAGAGTTTTGGAACAGCGGTATGGAATACCCCATCTGGTCTGACAAAATATCTGTTGGATGTGTTTGGTAAAAAGAAATGATAAAGAAAATAAAAATTATTTTTATCGCAATGTTTATCGCAATTATTTGTGGGGTGGCGAGTGCGCAAACGAATACCCCAAATTCTGCGGATATTGGAAACTATGGCGCGTGGACGACCGAACATAATCTGAATGATTTAACGACCACAGCAAAAACAGATATTGAAAAATTCCAAGGCAATTTCCAAACCCAGGTCCAGATGCCAGACTATGTTCCGATAGAGGCACGACTGGGTAATGTTTTAATTCGCGCGATGGAAAAATTGGGGGTTGCGCTGCAACGCAGTTTATTTGATTTTATCCAGATTTTCCTGTTGGTTTTATTCGCGTTTTGGGTTATTGCCGAAGCGTATAATTTAATACAATCACGTGATGGCGATGCAAAAAAACTGGCGCCCGAGGTTGCAAAAAAGTTATTACTTATATCTGCGTGGATTTGGGTTTTGGCAAATTCCCCAGGGCAAATTTTTATGACTATTTTTGGTCCGATAGTATCGGTTGCAACATACGCATCTGATATTATTCTGAATGCAATCACAACATCGGCGGGTGCATCGTTACCGGATACTTGCGCGGCAATTAAAACAATGACTGGGGATGGGGATTTTACCGCAGATTTATTGTGTATGCCGACGCGATTATCTGGATTTTTCTATACTTGTATTGCGGCAGGATTTCGGTGGATTTGGTATGGATTTGGGCACAGCGCACTGACCCTGGCGGCGGGGGTGGTGTTTGTAATTATGTTTTTGATAAATTTATGGAAATTTACACTATTGGCACTGGGGGTAATTGTTGATTTATTTTTATGTTTAATGTTATTACCATTTACCGCAATCACAGAATGTTTCGGTTCTGGGACGGGGTTAAAAGGAATCGGTGGTGATTTGTTCAAGGGCTTTGCGGGTTTGTTTAATGGGACATCATTGCAAAAACAAATTATGCGATTTATCAGCGCGGCGATTTATTTTATTGTCCTGTCCGTTATTGCGGCGATTGGCGCGGGGCTGTTGGGTGGTGTTGTAAATGCAGATATGTTAAATGTAACACCATCGGTTGAAAACGATGGATTTATGACAACACTGATTATTGGCTTTATCGTTATGTATCTGGTGAATAAAGCGACCAGTATAGCCGAGGGTTTAAGCGGAAAGATAGACGGCAGTTTCGGTGAAACAATGGGTAAATATGTGTCAAACGCGTGGAAGTCTGGGTCAAACTGGATAACAACCACCCGTAAAATTTTTAATGAAAGAAAGAAAAAATAATTTATAATACAAACACGTAAAAGGAGAAAAAATGCTGAATTGGTTATTGGAAAAATTTGGAATTGGATTCAATGATGGTGCTTTGTTTGTTGTTGCGGCGATTGTGTCTTTTTTTATAATGATTTTGTTTGGAAATAAATTTATTGTGGCAATGCGTCGCTGGCAAAAAAAAGGTCAGCCAATCAGTGAAAATTTGCCGACATCACATTTGGAAAAGCGTGGAACACCAACGGTGGGCGGACTGATGCTTTTAATCGCCGCAATGGTCAGTGCATTTTTATTTATGGATTTTTCAGCGCCTGCGAATTGGATTGCGATTGGCGCGTTGATGTGGTTCGGATGGATTGGATTTGCAGATGATTATAAAAAAATAAAAAAACAAAGTAATAAAGCCGCCAATGGTTTATCCCCCCGTTTTCGTTTAATCGCCGAAGGTATCGGTATTATCATAATCGCGTATTTTATAAATATGCTGATGCCTTTTTATATTCCGTCGTATTCTGTAGCATTGCCGGGCGGATACATAATACCAATTGGGATTTTGTATTTTGCGTTTGCGTATTTTGTTATTGCGGGTTCGGCGAATGCTGTAAATATCAGCGATGGCCTGGACGGGTTATCATCAAAACTTTATCTGCCCGTGTTGATAGTATTATTTATCGGATTATTGGGCGCGACGCATACCGAATTTTTAACGAACGCTTTACTGATACCGAACGCCGCTGGATTATATCCAGTATTGGGGGCGGTCTTTGGCGCGGTTGTTGGATTTTTATGGTTTAACGCGGCGCCCGCCCAGATATTTATGGGCGATACTGGGTCGCTGGCACTGGGCGGATTTATGGGGACGATTGCGATGCTGTTAAAAATAGAGGTTTTAATGGGAATCGCCGCACTAATGATGGTGTTGATTCTGTTGTCATCATTTATACAAACATTTGTTTATAAACTGACCAAGAATCCAAATGGTATTGGAAAACGCGTATTCTTACGCGCCCCACTGCACCATCATTTTGAAGAAAAAGGTATTCCAGAGACGAAAATCACAGACAGATTTTTTATTATGGCTATGTTATTTTCTGGACTGGCTTTGATTTTAATGGGGATATAAAAAATGTTCAAACGGGGCGAAGACAGCATTTTAACCAGTTGGTATTTTGAAATTGACCGCCGTCTGTTCTGGTGCGTGATTGTTTTGTTTATGGTTGGTCTGTTGGCAATGGTATCCGCAGGCAGCGTCGCCGCCGAACGATTAAATCCCCCACAACCATGGCACTTTTTTTTGGTAAAGGCGATACCATTATATATTATTGGAATTATAACATTGTTGGTTTCTTCATTTCTGAATAGAAAACAAATTTTATTGGTATCTGTTGCAAATGTCGCTGTGTGTATTTTGTTATTGCTGGGGACTTTGGTTATGCCCGCCGCGGTCAAGGGCAGTGCGCGCTGGATAGATTTAGGATTCGCATCCGTTATGCCCAGCGATTTATTAAAGCCTGGATTCATTGTTATTACTGCGTGGTTTTTAACGCGTCTGGAAAAATTATCGCCTGGGGATATTTTTTTCACAAAAAGGGTATGGAAATTTGACGGATGGCCATCATATTTAACTTTATTTTTACCGATATTGTTGATTATTTTATTACATCCTGATTTCGGGTCATTTGTTTTGTATTTATCTGTATTCGCAGCAATGATTTTTATGGCGGGATTGCCAATGTATTTTGTTCCGATATTCTTTGGGCTGGGACTGGGGGCATTTGCATTTGCGTTTTTGACGATGGCGCATGTTCGGTTGCGCGTGTTGGGCTTTTTGGGACTGGCCGGAGGCGGAGACAATTATCAAATAAAAAAGTCGGTCGAGGCCGTGCAACACGGCGGCCTGTTTGGGCAAGCCGAAGATAGTTTTATAAAACAATCTCTGCCTGATGCGCATACCGATTTTGTATTTTCTGCAATTGCCGAAGATTCCGGCGCAATCATTGCGTGTATATTATTGCTGGCGTTTTTATATGTGTTAAAGCGGTTGGCGGTTGATGCAACAGGCGCACGTGATAAATTGGTATTTTATGCGTGTGGTGGGCTGATGGCTCTGTTTGGGGTGCAAATGTGTATAAACATTGTATCTGCACTGGGATTATTCCCACCAAAGGGAATGACATTGCCATTTATTTCATATGGGGGCAGTTCTTTTGTTGCGTTTTGTTTGGCATTTGGTATGATATTGGCATTGGTCAGAGAGGATAAATGGAAATGAAAAAACAAAAAATATGGATTGCAACAGGCGGCACGGGGGGACATATCTTTCCGGCACTTAGTGTGGCGGACGAACTGATTCGCCGCGGTCATCGCGTTATAATTTCGTCGGACGAACGCGGAATGAAAATTGTCAGAAATGACAGACCCATGGGCGCGGGCGTCGCGTTTGTTTGGGCGTCTGGTGTCGGCGCAAAATCATTACCAAAACAAATACTATCATTGTTCAAAATTGGAATGTCTGCGATTGCATTGACATTACGATTTTTGCTGTTTCCGCCGGCGCGCGTTGTGGCGTTTGGGGGTTATTCATCTGTGCCGGTGATTTTTGCGGCGCGACTGCTCAAAATTCCAACATTTTTACACGAACAGAACGCACACATTGGACGCGCGAATAAGCTGGCTTTGCGATGGGTTGATACACTGATGACCAGTTTTCCGGTCGTTGAAGGGATTGGGAATACAAACGCAAACATTGTTTATACGGGACTGCCGGTGCGTAAAGAGTTTTTAACAGAAAACAACTATCATACATCGGCGGGGGAATTTCACTTGTTGATTACTGGGGGGTCGCTGGGCTCGGAATTTATTGACAATGTTATTCCAGATATGATTATGAAATTACCGATGACTATGCGTAAAAAATTATTTATTACACAACAAACACGCCGCGAAAATGTAAATCGGATGCAACGCTTTTATGCGACAAACGGGATAAAGGCGAATGTGATCGCATTTATCAACAATTTTGCAGAATCGTTATCAAATACCGACCTGGTTATTGGACGCGGTGGCGCCAGCACGATTGCCGAATTACAGGCGATTGGGCGACCCGCAATTTTGGTGCCATTGGAAATCAACCCAGACCAGGCTGCAAATGCCGCCCAATTCGCAAAAACAGGTGGCGGAATTGACATCGCACAAAAGAAATTTACTGCGAAATGGTTGGCGACCACTTTGACCGAATTGTTTGAGAATCCGGCGCGCCTTAAAAAAATGGCGGCGGCGGCAAAAATACCGAATAACGCGGTGAATAAGATTGTGAACAAAGTCCTTGAAGTTTAGTATTTTTGTCCTATAATTCACCCCTGGCAAATAATAAAAGCCAGGGGTTTTTAATGCAAAAGTTTGTTGTTTTGTTTTTTTGTTTATTTTTATCATTACCGGTCGCAGCGCGCGACCTGTCATTGAATGATGCGTCCAATATGATAATCGCTGCATCAAACGACATAAAAAAAGCCGATGCAAATATACAGCGTGCAAATGCCGGAATTAGTGCTGCAAACGCAAACCGATGGGCAAAAATTGACGGCAACGCCAGTTATATGAACCTGATAAATGTCAAAAATCCGTTTTCATCCGACGGGATTGAATTACCACCTGAATTTGGTGGTTTGATTGCGCAAATAACCGGCACAAATCCGAATATTGTAATCCCAGACAATTTAATGATGGCGGGGGTCAACATTACTCAACCAATTTATACATTTGGCAAAATCGGTAATGCGGTTGATGCATTGCACAGCGCATTAGAAATGTCCAAAAGCGGGCGCGAACTGATAGAACGCGAAGTGCGCAGCGCGGCCGAAAATTTATACTGGACCGCAAAATTTGCAGACGGCGCGATTGGTATTGCGCAAAAATCATTGAATGATGCGATATCGGCACGCGCAAAATTGACAACGGCTGGTCGCGCACCACGCGCCAATCTGGTCCAGACAGAGGCGGACATTGCGCAAAAAGAAATTGCACTGGCGGACGCAAAATTTAATTATAAAACAGCAATGGATACATTAAAAATTATGGCGGATATCCCGCTGAATGAAAAATTGGTTTTAACCGACAATTTTCCAAAAACATTTGCAAAAACAAAATCAGGCGAAATAATTACAAATCCAGAATGGGATATTTTATCCGCCCAGGCAAAGATGTATGAACAAAACGCGGCGACGGCGCGTGCGGGTCGCTATCCCACCTTGGCGGCAACGGGGTCTTATAACTATATTTTAACAAATGATGACTGGCAGATGTGGAATGGAAAAAATGTGCAAAGCGCAGTGGTTGGTGTGGCGTTATCTGTCCCAATTTTTGACGGAGGGTTGGCATCGGCGAATGCGACTATGGCGGCCGCGAACGCGAACGCGGCACGCGAAGATTTGGCTAAATCCAAAAAGATAAAATCACTGGAATATAAAAATGCGACTGAAAAATATAATCATCTGATGGAAAATTTATCTCGGCTGGGTGCGGCGCGCGACCTGGCGGCGCGGGCATACGGATATTCGCGCGATAGATTTGCAGCGGGTCAGACCAGCGCGGTTGAACTGGCGCAAACATCTGCCGCTTTATATCAAATGGATATGGCGGTTCTGAACGCAAAATACAATCTGATGCAAACTATGTCAGAAATAAAAAAGTTAGGTGGGATATGAAAAAAATTATTTGGATTTTAATTGCCTGTATAATTATCGGATTGTCTGCTGCGCGAATTATAAAATTAAATGATGAATCATCGCGCGTTGTTTTTAACCCGAATCGCGTGGAAACAACGCCCGTCCATACAATTGTCGCAAATGAAAAAATGGACGCATTGCATGAACCTTTGTTCGTAAAAAATAATCGCGCGTTTGTGTCGGGCGCGCGGCGCGCAAAATTCGGCGTGGGACAACGTATTGGTGATGGACATATAATTTCAATATCAAA
The DNA here is from genome assembly GCA_031262525.1 of Rickettsiales bacterium. Taxonomy (GTDB): domain Bacteria; phylum Pseudomonadota; class Alphaproteobacteria; order Rs-D84; family Rs-D84; genus JAISHM01. Next base: position 32,537 of record JAISHM010000007.1, read on the forward strand.
CCAATTGGACCTGGATACAGGAATGTATAAAATTATCACCAAAAATGTCGCCGATGGTGAAAATTTTGCGCTGCAAAAATATACAGGATTTTTTATCCCATTGGGTGCAATAAAAAATAATCGCGTTATGGTTATGGAAAACGGGATTGCCACATCGCGCGATGTAAAAATTATGGGACGCGATGCGACGAACGCGTTGATAACAAATGGATTAAATGATGGCGATATTGTGATTTTATCCGATGTGGCTGAAAACACACGGGTGGAAAAATAAAATGTTGAAGTTCTTTATAAAGCGTCCTATTACTACGATTATGTTTGTATTGTTTTGGGTTGTGCTGGGGATTTCCAGTTATCCAAAAATGAATACTGAACGTATTCCTCCAATCGACCTGCCCCTGGTAACGGCGACCTTTGTTTATCCAGGCGCATCCCCAATTGAAATTGAAACAAGCGTCGTGCAAATCGCCGAAGACAAAATATCCGAAGTGTCAGGTCTGAAAAAAATTACATCACAAATTTTTGAAAATGGCGCATTTGTCATGGCGGAATTTAACCTGGGGGTAAATGTCAATGACAAAGCGGCCGAGGTTAAAACAAAAATAGACTCTTTGGGTAGCGATTTCCCAGATGAATTAAAGCAACCAGTAATTGAAAAATTTAACCCATTGCAACAATCGGTGGTTGATATTGTTTTAACTGGTGAAAATATGCGCGATTTGCATGAGTATGCTGACGATATTTTGGCCAAAGAAATAACCGCAATTCGCGGCGTTGCAGGGCTGAATATCTTTGGCGGAGACAGGCGCGCGGTACGAATTGAAATTGACCCAGAAAGATTGACCGCGCGTGGTTTATCCACACCTGAAATAGTGGCGGCCATCGGACGGCAAAATATAAATGTTCCCAGTGGAAAACTTGAAAATCAGACCAGTGGCAATGTTGTGCGTATGGTCGGCGAATTTTCCAACATAGGCGATATTAAAAATATGCAAATCACCAATGCCGAGGGTCAAATAATAAAACTGATAGATGTCGCACGCATTACGGACGGCGCAATGGACATACAAAACGCGGCGCGCTTTAACGGCAAAAATGTTGTTATCGCATCCGTGGTAAAGGCGAACGATGGTAACGCAATAAAAATATCAAGTCAACTGCAAAAAAATATGCCAGAAATGCAAAAAAATATGAGCGCGTATTTTGCAAATAAAAATGTTGGCGATGTTTCTATGGAGATAATTTCTGATTCATCGGTTGCGATAAAGAATACTACGAACAATACAATTTTCAGTGTGTTGATTGGGATTATTTTAACGATTGTTGTTTTATTGGTATTTACGCGCAATTGGCGCAGCACGATTATTTCCGCGGTGGTTATACCAACTTCTATTTTGGCGGGATTTTTCTTTATGCAGATGTCGGGATTTTCTATAAACACCCTGACCCTACTGGCGATTGCAACAGCACTTGGCACATTGGTTGCGAATGCAATAGTGTTGATAGAGGCCGCATTGCAACGCCTGGACAAAGGTATGTCCCCCGAAGACGCCGCATTGGACGGCACAAAATCTGTGGCGACTGCCGTGCTGGCCGGCACAGGAACCAATGTCGTCGTGTTTTTACCACTGGCGTTTATGGGCGGGATTGCGGGTCAATTTATGGCTCAATTTGGAATGACTGTTGTTTATTTAACGCTGATTTCATTGTTGATTTCATTTACGCTGACACCGATGCTGATTGCGAAATTTTTAAAACGAACGATTGCTGGAACAAAACTGCGAACACAAAAAAATCAGTTGGGTTGGTATCGGAAAATCTTTGATTCGCAAGTTGCGCGTCCCTGGCGCTGGATTACCCTCGCGGTTATCGTTTTTATTTTATCAGCAATGCTGATGCGTTTTGTCGGAAATGAATTCGCAGCGTCAAGCGATACATCAGAAATAAATATAACCGCGCGCGCACCCGTTGGCGCGACATACGAAAAATCCGCGCAAATCGCCGAACAGATTGAACAAAAATTAAAAACTTTTTCATCCATACAAAAAGTATCGTCAAAAATCGGCGAGAATGGTATGGAAAATATAAATGTAAAGGTTGGTTTAATTCCCCGCGGAATGCGCGAATCAGACAAAGCCATTGCCCAAACATTGCTGGAATCACTATCGGGTATCCCCGACGCACAAATACAGATAAAGGCGGGTGAGTCTGTGTCGGGGGCGGCTATGTCGGCAGACCTGGTATTAAACATTGGTGGCGCGGATGATAATAAAAGAAACGCGTATGCGGACGCGTTGATACAAGAAATAAACCAGTTGCCAGAGGTTGCAACCGCAACAAACGCCGACCAAAAGCCAGGGCTTGAAATCGCATTTATCCCAGATGAAAATAAAATGAAATTTTGGGGTATCAGCAATGCGGCCGCGGGGGGCGCTTTACGAACTGCATTGTATGGGAATGACACTTATAAATACAAAGAAAATGGAAACGAATATCCAATTATTATTGAATATATGGATGAATACAAAACACCCGATATGTTTAACAGCGTCTATGTCAATTCACCAAAGGGTTTAATCGGATTAAATCAGTTGGGCAGTGTGGCAGAGCGCACTGCTTCGCCAAACATTCGTCGCCTGGAAAAACAGCGCATAACACAAATAGATATAAACATTGGTAAATCAACAATTGGACCCGTCCAAAATAAAATTCAGAAAATCATAGACAATATGAATATGGACACAGGATATACAGCAACCTTTGGTGGTTTAAGCGAGACGCAGGCGGAGACCACAGGCGAAATTTCGCACGCGTTTTTACTGGCGGTTGTTTTAACATTTATGTTGCTGGCGGCGATATTAAATTCGTGGGTACATCCATTTACAATCGCAACATCTATATTGACATCGTTCAGTGGAGTATTCATATTTATGTTTTTATTTGGTGCGACAATAAATATCGCAGCAATGTTATCCTTTGTTATGTTGGTTGGATTGGTTGTGAATAATAATATCTTACTTTTAGAGCCAACAATTGTCGCGGTAAATAACGGCAAAAAAATCCATGACGCTTTGTGGGAAAATTTCGGGGATAAAACCAGAATGCTGCTGATGACAACGATTACGATTGCGGCTAGCTCACTTCCACAACTATTTTCAGCCGAAGGTATGCAGGTTTCCATGGGCGCGGTAATTATTGGTGGCGTCCTGGCATCATTATTCTGGACATACTTTTTAACCCCTGTGTTATTTGTGGTTATGGAAAAATTACGAACAAGATATAAAAAATAAAATCGCGGCAAATGCCGCGATTTTTATTTTTCTTTTCAGTTTTTTATTTTCGTTATCTTGTTTTTTCGTTTGACGATTGTTTTACCGAACCAACCAAAACAAATGCCGATGCCAGCGCTGTCAGAAATGCCGCGCCCACGCCATAACCAACATAATCCGTAACCTGTTCAAATGTTTGATTGGATATATTAAACACACAATTGGTAAGTTTCATTACGCCATACGCAACGCCACCAATACCCGCGATTCCCGCCAGTCCAACCGGCCAACAGCCATATACTTTGTCTTTTTTAATCTTGGTCATTTGATACCCCTTTGGTTCTCATTGTTATTTTTTTGCGCGACCTCTATCCCAAGTTTGCGTCTTTTTTGATAATCTTTAAGCAAAAATTTGTTAAATTTTATCTGTTCCCGTTTTAATGGGTTAAATGTATGATTTTTTATTTTAACATTATTTGTTTTTACATTTCTGATATTTATCATGCTATCATTTTTATGCAATTCTTCTAACTGCGACGGAATAGAATATACACATCCATTATATGGGTTTGTATTTTTCTTTTTTAATTCGTTTGGGGCAAAATTCATAATATCCGATATTTTACGCAAAAATTCCGCACTGCTGACCCCATGATAATAAATAATACAATTATCATAAATCCCAGAGCGCGTTGAACTGATAGAATAAAAATCATCATTTCCATTTTGTAATAAACACTCGTAATTTTTATCTTTATATTTTTTTACAAAAACCTCTATCTCTCGGCTTTCATTTTTTGTATCAATCAGTGACGCCAATAAATTTAAAACAACATCCGCCGGGATTGGTAAATTGGCCGAAAATATCTTTTTCATCGCAAAACTCTTTTATGTTTTACAAAAATAATACTATATCAGATGTGTTTGTCAAGGAATTTATTCAGAAAGCAATTCGGCGCGCGCACGGCGCAACATTTCAATTATTTCATTCTGTTTTTGCAACGAATCATCTGTCCCGCATACCGATTCTATTTTATTTTCGGGTTGCGACGCGTCCATTACATCCGCCATATCATCGGCGCGCATTTGCGTCGCCGCAGAGAACAAATCGCTGGTATTCAGCACACCATTTTCATCGGTCATTTTTTCGTATTGTTCGCCACCGCTGACCATATTATTTTTTTGTGGGCCGGGCTGCGCAACCGGCGCTTTATCAACAACAATCTGCATTTTCCCCAGCGCGGCGCGCGCACCCGCGATTGTCATACCATCATTATATAACAAATCACGAATTTTCTTGATTATCGCCGCAGTGTCATCGCCGTAATAGCGTCGCCCGCCTGCCCCAGTCATAGGTTTAATAAAGCGTGGGAATTGCTTTTCCCAATAACGCAGTGTATGCGCCGGAATTCCCAACTCTTTGGATATATTTGAAATAAAATGATACGCCTTTACCATAGTTTTTTATTATACCACAAAAAACCCAAAACACGAAATTATAAATACATTGACAAAGAGAGAGAGAGAGAGTAAAATACAGCTTATAAAAAACAAGGAGTATAAAATGCTAAACAACCTACCAAAAACAAATCCAAGATTAAAAAAATTTATAACAGCCGTCACAAAAAGAATAAAAAGTCCGCGTGGGCTGGTACTGGCTTTGATTACAACTTATTTAATGGGTATGGGTAATCAAAAAATAATAACAGAACTATCCAATAATAAAAAACAGGAAAAAGCAAAAGCAGAAATTGAAAAATTCCTGGACAGCCAACCAAATTACGAAGAAATAATGATTGCAACAGAACAGGCATACGATAAAGAAATAAAAGATTTAACTGATATATTAGAGGATGACAAATTTTACGAAAACCACCTATTTGAAGTAGCCGAATACGAAGCACTTAAAACAATATGGGACAAATTATCAGACTCACAAAAACAGAATATATACACAACCATAAAAGATATGAAGCCAGAAATTGACAGGTCTAAAGAACCATTTCGTATGATACAAGATTATTATTATTTGTATTATAATAGACAAATAAAGCGAGATAAAATTATCGATATATACGAAAAAACTCCCCCGGTAATATTTAACCAATTCGAATTAGAAACAATTTTTGGACAAATTGACACCGCGACAAATAGATACAACAACCAGGGTTTATCCAACAAAATCCAAACCAACAAAGCCAAACTGGACTCTTTGCAAACGGCAAAAACAGAAGTTTTGAGAAAACTAAAAAAAGAGAACGAGAAACAGAAAAGATTTGCTGATTCTGCTTATGCCGCGAACAAAATAAAGCGATAAGAATAATAAAATATATCTGCACCAGAAAACAAAACCCGCAGGGTTTAAACCTTGCGGGTGATTTTATCTTTAACCAAACATTTTATGTCTGGCATATGTCTTTTTTTGTGAGTTTTGGGTTAAATTTGTAAAATCTCTCGACCAATGTGTTCTAATTTTTCTTTTGCTTCATGTAATACATCCGACCATTGTTTATCTGTGGTGTCGCCATTTTTGCCATCGCTAACAAACTTATAAACACTCAGTGGAATTTTATTTTCACGTGCCACCCATGCAATTGCAAAATCCTCCATTCCAACACAATCCCAAATATCACACGCAATATTCCGAACAAAAGTATCACCAGTTCCAGAAATTCCGCGTAGATACCTATTATCAATTTCACCGTATTCAAGAATTGGGTTATCCGATGTTTGCGGACAAACAAATTTTGGTGCCATAAATTCAGTTGTATTCATATCCCGTTGCACAAACTGATTGATTGATAAAATTGTTCCATAATCATAAACACTGCTGCCTGCTGTTCCCATATTTACAATTAAATCTGGTTGAAACTTATCAATAACATATTGGGTTGTCATAGCGGCATTGATTTTTCCAATTCCACAATATGCTATATTTGCAGACTCAAGAGCAAATTCACCTTCTACTGCAACAATAAACCAAACATATTATTCATCAATTTTTTCAGTCTTAAATTCATCATACCCTTCGTAATAATAACTGGTATCAATTCCGTGCATATAAACATTGCGATTATTTATTTCTGATGTAAGCGCACTGCGCAATAATTCTTTAATCTCGGTATCTTTGACAGGGCTGCGTTCCATCGCAGAAAGGTATTCATCTTTATCAACCCGGTTCCAATAAACAACTTTTTTTAATTCTTTTTTCAGGATTAAATCCAGCCAAATTCGCGTCGAGCGACCGTTCCCTTCACGAAAAGGATGTGCAATATTCATTTCCACATATTTTGCAATGATTTCATCAAAATTACTTTGATGCATTTTATCAATATGTTTCAATGATTGTTCCAAATACATCAGCGGTGCAAAACGAAAGTCTTTCTTTGCCAGATTCACATCACGAATTTTTCCCGCAAAATCGTAAATCTTCCCGAATAATTTTTTATGAATTTTTTTAAGTCCTGCAAAAGTCCCAACTGGAATTTTATCAATCTCACCAGAATCCCAAAGTCCGCGCGCCGCCAATTTGCTGATTTTTTCTTCGGCACGATTTAATTCTATTTGATTAGTAATCCCCAGTTTATTTTCCAATACCATACTTAAAACCTCTTGATTTTATTATAGTATAATTTGTTAAAAATACCAGTATTTTTATTATTTCTTGACAAAACATATAAACATATAATAATAATAATAATAATAATAATAATAAAAAGAGGTTAAAATGTTTAATTTGTTGATAAATCCGATTCTTTCGTTATTTGCGGCGATATTCGCATACGCTGTATTCACAGAATTTTTGGCGTCTATTGGTGTAATCAAACGCGGAAAATAAAAAATAATAATAAAAAAACTTGATTTTTATAAATTCTTGTGGTTAAATACCGCGAATAAAATAAAAGAGATTTAGTTATGGCAACAAAACGGACATATCAACCATCAAAAACTCGTCGTGTGAAAACGCACGGGTTTCGTGAAAAAATGGCAACAAAAAGCGGACGCGATGTCTTGAATCGTCGTCGCGCCAAGGGGCGCGCACGTATCGCGGTATCCGCCGTCAATTAAAAGTGTGGGCAAAAATGTCACGCACAAAAAAGATATTTGCGAATTTAATCTGTTGTTTAATTCCATTAAAAAAATTGCGTCGCCGTGCACGCAATTTTTTACTTTTACCATTTGGCGCACGTAACTATATAATATCACTGGGACATGCATGCTTCGCAGCCGGCGGAATTGCAAAATCTGGTGGGCGGCGTTTTTCGGGGCCGTTTGATTGGTGTTGGGGTTCGTCTTGTAATAAAAAATTAGAAATTATTTTTAATAAATTTGCGCATTTTTTTGACAAGCGCGACTTTGACCATATCGGCATTGACCCAAACAATCATTATCAAATTTATCATAATACAAACACAGATATTTTTTACAATCATGATTTTGGCCCCGATTCTGATTTTAATACTGAATACCCGATTGTTTTTGATAAATATACACGACGAATTGACCGCGTTATGAAAATATTGAATAAGCGGCGCGCACGGGTTTTACTGGTGTATGGGGAACGCGTCGATGGTCCAATGAATTTTGATTTGCACCAATTGACCAAAATAATGGAAAAATTAAACAAAAAATATCCGGCACAAATCCGTCTATTGTATATAAAACACAATCTTGAAAATAACGACGAATCAGTTATACGCGACAACCAATATATCTTTACTACAAATTACATACACAATGTATATTCGCCCCAAACCGACCCATTTATAGAAGAATTGATAGCAAAAATGATTAAATCATATTATGAACTTTATGATAGACACTGAATTGCCGCACTGGCATTTTTAATCATCAGCCAGCCATAACGATAATCACTGATATAAATTGTTATCATAAATATAATAAATGCAGCAATAACCAGCCCAACACGAATTTTATTTCCACGCATACAATACACTGCGATATTATACAGCAAGAATATAAAATATCCATCAACCAATATACTGATAATCCATAAACTGGTGCAATTAAATGCCAGCGCGTTTATAATCAACATAACCGGATAGATAAAAAATACAGACGCTAACCCCTTGACTGCAATCTCCCAATCGCGTTCGCCACCCGTAATTTCGGACACCAACATCAACAGCCCCGACATAACGAACAACAATCCCACCGCCAAGAACGGGGTTATAATCAAATGAGAAAACACACTGGAAAAAGTAATCGCCGCCCCGCCAACTAAATTTATAAATAACACCGCCATACCACCAATCAGACCATATATAAATGCCTTTAACATAGACTCTTCGGTATTGCCATCGGCGACAATCCGCGAAAAGAATTGTTTCGGATTTACCAATATGTTTAATATGTGGCGACCCCACTTTTTTAATTTTGCAATCATTTTTTGCCTTTCTTTATTTTTATGTTTATAATAGACGCATAATAAATAAAATTCAATAGGAAAAAAAAATGAAGGTCGCAATTGCGGGACGCCCGAATACTGGAAAATCAACATTGTTTAACGCATTGACGGGAACGCGTGGCGCGCTGGTGCATAATCGCCCCGGGGTTACGCGCGATGTTTTAACAGGGGTCGGGAACCTTGGGGATTTAACCTTTGATTTAATGGACACTGCTGGTTTGGAGGACCGCGCCACAGAACTGGAAAAACAATCAACCGAGTTTGCTTTGGACGCTGTGCGTTCTGCGGATGCGGTCTTATTCGTTGTTGATGGACGCACAGGGGTCACAGCGGACGACATTGAATGGGCGCGTCGTATTCGGCGGGCGCGCGGTGGGGCGCAAACTTTGTTGGTTGCGAACAAAACAGAATCATCAAAAAAAATAAATGACTTGTCCGATTTTTATAAATTGGGTTTTGGCGCACCTGCGACAATTTCCGCAGAACATAAAATCGGATTTGATAGAATTTATGATTTTTTAGAGCCTTTGCGCGATGAAAAAATTGCGACCGAGACCGATAAAAACGCGCGTATGCGTTTAACAATTATGGGACAACCGAATGTTGGGAAATCCACACTGGTCAATAAAATCCTGGGGCGCCCGCGCGTGATTGTGCGCGACCAGCCGGGTGTTACACGCGACACTATTGAAATACCAGCAAAATATCTGAATCGCGATATTATTATAAATGACACGGCTGGATTGCGCAGAAAATCCAATATCACGGACGGATTGGAAACACTATCCGCATTAAAATCTTTGGACGCACTGAATAAAACAGATGCGGTAATTTTAGTGGTTGATGCAACGCGCGATATTGAAAAACAAGCACTGGGGATTGCATCGCGAATTTATGATGCCGGGAAGGTTTTATGCATTGCGTTGAATAAATGGGATTTAGTGGAAGAGATAGAACGCGAAGACAAATTATTAAAGTTAAAGCACCAGTTTAAGAAATCTTTTCATCAAATTATAAAGCCGATGATTTTACCAATGTCGGCGGAAAATGGAATGGGGGTGCGTAATTTAATGCGTCGCGTTTTTGACCTGTATGATAAATCACAGAATCGTGTTTCTACTGCATTATTAAATCGCACAATGGAAAAGTTGATAGAAGCGCGCCAACCACCAATGTCGCGATTAAAGCGACCAATGAAAATAAAATTCGTGACCCAGGTATCAACATCACCGATTCGCATTACGATAAATGTTGGGGGTGCGTCCGATATCCCAGAATCCTATACGCGGTATTTGCGGCGCGGTTTGGCGATGGCGCTGGATTGGGAACAACTTCCTATTTTCATTGAGTATAAAAAAACGGAAAATCCATACGATTAAATAAAGGAGTTAAAAAAAAATGGATATAAAGTATAGCGAGAAAAAAACATTAAAAACATACCAAACAGATATGTATGGCTTTATGCGGCCGATGATGGTTATGAACGAATTACAGGCGCTGGCTGATACCCATGCTGAAAAACTGGGCGTTGGGCGGACATGGTGTTTGGAAAATAATGTTGCATGGGTTGTAACACATTATTTACTGGATATGCCATACCTGCCCCGCGAAGGAGATGAAATAGAATTAGAAACATGGCCTGTATCACATGATAATCTAAAAGCGGTTCGTGATTTTAATGTCCGCGATAAAGATGGCAATGTAATAATATCCGCGACCAGTCAATGGATTTTAATAGATATGGAAACGCGACGTCCTGTGCGTATTGGGGACTATTTGCCAAAAACTTGGGGCGAGAATAGTGTTCGCGCATTGGATTTACCTTTTGCAAAATTGCCAGACTTTACCCCTACCGAAGAAGATGTTTTATTTGCGGTTCGTTATGATGACATAGATGTAAATAAACATGTCAATAACGCGGTCTATATCATTTGGGCGACAGAATCTGTCGGACTGGATTATCGCGAGGTTCATGAACTGCGCAAACTATTTGTAAATTTCCGCAAGGAAATTCCCGCCGCACCGATGAATTTACAAGTTGAAATTGCAAAGACCGGACTGATTACCAGAAACAAAGTAAAAAGCGGCGATACCGAATTTGCACGCGTGTATTGCGAATGGAAAAAACGCTATGAGTAAAAAAATAGTTGTATTTGATTTTGATGGAACGCTGTCGGCATCTGACGCGAATATGGAATTTTGGAAATACTGCTTTCGCCACAGCGTGCGTCCATGGCTGTTTTTGCCGGCGATTGGGGTTGGATATCTGATTGCAAAATATCAAAAACCATCAACCGCCGTGAATAAAACAGCGGTATTGTGGCGCGAACTGATACGATGCTTTATTTCCAAAAGAATGATAAGAAAATTATCGCCTGTTTTTTTACGAGAACACAGGGCGCGTCGTTTTGATTGGGCCACGGATTGCATTGCACGTGAAAAAGCAGATGGGAATATGGCGGTATTGGTATCAGCGGGAATGGATTATTTGATAAATCCCTTGGTTTCCGATATGGGATTTGATGTAATAATAACATCGGTTATGAATAAAAATATCCCTTGGAAATTTGATTTTTTATGCTGGGGTGATAATAAGGTTGTCGCACTGAACAAATGGGCAAAAGAAAATAACATTAAATATCAGATTATTCGGTCATACGGCGACAGCGCTTCTGATTTACCGATTATGCGTCTGGGCGCCCAGATGATTTGGATTGACAGAAAAACAGGGAAAAGAGTAAAAAAATAATCCGCAATCGCGGATTATTTTTTTGTTATTTTAATTCACCATTATCCAGCATTTTTGCAATTTCATGATGTTTAATCTTTTTCGCGCTGGTTTGTGGCAACTCGTTTTCAGTAATCGCAAAATGAGAAACCCATTTATACGGCGCAATTGTTAAATTAGACATTTTTAATAACATTGCAACTTGCGCTGATGTAGTGCCTGGTTTTACCTGGAAAACACCGAATGGAACAACTTTGCCATTTATAACACGTTCTAAAACAGCGGCGGACAAGATTTCATCATTGGTCAAATACAAGTCTTCCAGCTCATCTGGATAAACATTTTTTCCAGAATCCAAAACAATAACTTGTTTTTTCCGTCCCTTTACAACCAGGCGCTTTTTATTATCAAACATTCCCAAATCCCCAGTCATAAACCATCCATCAGATGAAAATGCTTCTTTATTGGCAGTATCATTTCCAACATATCCCGGCATAACCAAACTACCACGAACCCAAATTTCGCCGATACCATCATTATCTGGGTTATGAATTTTAATTTCATTTCCCTTTAATGGACCAGCGTAATACATTTTCCCATTCGCTTGACGGAACGCGAAATTAAAATTCGCAGGTCCTGTCGTTTCGGTCAAACCATAACAATCACCGACTGAAAAATCCAAACTCTCGAAAAATTTACGCACGCGCGGTTTTAATGTCGCGCCCGCGGATATCAAAACACGCACACGACCGCCAAAAATTTTATGAATTGGTTTCATTGCGCGGTCATAAACAAAGCCCAATCCAGCCCAGCGCAGAACACCACGACATGCGATAATAGTCCGCATCAGCCAGTAAACGCGTTTCTGTTTTAACCCGTCAATTATTTTTTTATAGAATGTTTCCCAAATTCGCGGCACTGCGGGAATAACATGAGGTTTGTATTGCTCAAAATCTTTCAGAAATTCTTTTGGGTTCAGAATTTGCTGTAACAACAAAGAACAATTTAACGCAATTGGCGCAATGATATTTATAACAACGCCATAGATATGATATAACGGCAGAAATCCATAAAACATATAACCATTTTTTATCACAGGTTTATAAAATTTTGCCCCATCTGCCAATGACACAATATTCCCGTGTGTTAAACCAACGATTTTTGGATTCCCCGTTGAACCAGATGTAAAAGACAACATTGCTATATCGGTTAAATCACAATCAGCTGCAATAAAATCATCTGGATTTGTGTCATCTATTGTTTCTATATCAAACATTTTTGGACCACCATCAACAAAATAACTTTTTTGCGCGCATGCCAACTTGCATTTTGTGTGCTTCATCATATTCAGATGCTCGCCCGCAGACAAACCCGTATCCAGCATTAAACACTGCGCACCGGTTGCCGTAATTGCAAAGTATGATTTAATAAATTCTGGGGTGTTCGCGGAAAGAATTGCGACTACATCGCCCTTTTTAATCTTAAATTTATTGACCAATGTTACGGCGCGTTTTTGCACATCACGCAATAAATCCGCATACGTTTCCCCAGTGCGGACAAAAAAAGTTCGGGCAGCGTTTGTGGTGCAAGCGTCCCGAAACATTTCATAAATGTTTTTTATCATAATCAGTTTCCTTTGTTTTGTTTGATACCAATCAGTTTATTACTTTAATACACACATAATAGGAAAAACAACCTATAATTCATAAAATTGGTTGCGTGTGCCCAATGTAAATAATAACACAATAATCCTTGATTTTTAGAAAAATCTGGTTTATTATACCCCCACAAATATAAAAGGTAAAGTTATGGCAAGCAAAAAAGCATCAAAAATCGTTGTAAAAATGAACAACCCAGAAACTGGATATTTTTACACAAAAACCAAAAATACAAAGTCTGAAAATACAGCAGGTAAAATGAAAATGCGCAAATACGACCCAAAAGTGCGCAAACATGTGATATTCACAGAAACAAAAATGCCATCATAATTGGTATTCAGGCAAGAAAATAACCCCGACAATGTCGGGATTTTTTTAACCTAATTTACTTGCTTGAATCTTTGGCCTGCCACACAAAGTTTTAACAAAGGGTGGTGGGTGATAACGGACTCGAACCGCTGACCTACTGGATGTAAACCAGACGCTCTACCAACTGAGCTAATCACCCAAAATGGTCTGAGGTCTGAGGTAAAAATTCCCCAGACCCAAGACCCCAGACCTTATTACATTGGCAATGGCATTCCCGCCGTCGCCGCCGACATTGTTTTATCTATTAAATCATCGGTCTTGGCCTTGGCATCGTTAAACGCCGCAGTTACCAAGGCGGTGATTGTTTCCAAATCTTCCTTTAATAAATCTGGCGCCAAGGTCAATTTTATTAAATCGTATTTGCCGTTCATTTCAACGATTACCAATCCATTACCCGCAATCCCTTTGACACGCGCCGCGCCCAGTTCTTCCTGGGCTTTTGCAACCTTGTCTTGCAGTTCTTGCGCTTGTTTCATCAGTGCTTGCATATCCATTTTATTTTTCCTCTTTTCCTGTTTTTTGGTTGATTCCGACCATAGACAGACGGGTTTTGCCGCGTTTATCCACACCCAGGTATTTTACAAATACTTTGTCGCCTTCTTTTAATTTCGCATCCTCTATTTTATTCAGGCGTTCGCCAGTGATTTCCGAAATATGGACCAAAGATTCAAAATTACCATTCATTATTTTAACAAACAAACCAAAGTCTTTCAAGCCCGATACAACACCTTCGTAAATTTGACCAACTTCTGGTTCTGCGGTGATTTCTTTTATACGCGCCATCGCATTATCAGCGTCTGACTTATCCGTCGCCATAATTTTGATTGTGCCATCATCAGTGATATCAATACTGGTGTTGGTTTCTTTGGTCAATGCTTGAATCACACTGCCCCCCTTGCCAATAACTTCGCGGATTTTATCAGGATTGATTTTCATCACAAATGTTTGTGGTGCAAATTTTGATAATTCTTTACGTGGTGATTTAATCGCTTTGTTCATAATACCCAAAATATGCAAACGCCCGTCCTTGGCCTGCGCCAATGCGCGTTTCATAATATCAAAAGTAATAGATGTGATTTTAATATCCATCTGCAAAGCGGTAACACCTTTGTCCGTTCCGGTGACCTTGAAATCCATATCACCCAAATGGTCTTCGTCGCCCATAATATCGGTCAAAACCTCAAATTCATCGCCTTCTTTAATCAGCCCCATCGCAATACCAGCAACCGGACGCACCATTGGAACACCCCCGTCCATCAGTGCCAATGTAGTGCCACATACCGTCGCCATTGACGATGACCCATTGGATTCCAAAACATCAGAAACCGCGCGGATTGTATAATCAAATTGTTCTTTACTTGGCAACATCGGATTGATTGCACGCCATGCCAACTTCCCATGACCCAGTTCACGACGCTTTGGCGCGCCGATACGCCCAACTTCGCCCACACTGAACGGAGGAAAATTGTAATCCAATATAAATCTATCATCTGATGCCCCGTCCATGGATTCAATTGGACGCGCATCTTTGTCATTACCCAATGTCAATGTAACCAGCGCCTGGGTTTCGCCACGTGTAAATAACGCCGACCCGTGTGTGCGTGGCAGGACGCCGACTTCGACCTCTATCGGTCTGACGGTTTTGGAATCACGACCATCTATACGCGGTTTTTTATCCAGGATATTACGACGCATAATCCGCGAAGTAATCCCCTCTATAATTTCATTCGCCCATAATTTTTGCAGGTCTGTCGCGTCCGCAATAGAATCACGCGCATCCGCCTTTATTGCGTCCATTTCTGCATAGCGGTCCATCTTTGCCGCAATCGTCAAGGCATCAGAAATCCGGTCCGCAAAACGTTCCAAATCAGATTCTAATTGCACATATTCCGCAGGTTGTCCCAAAACATCCCACGCCGCTTTCCCAGCCGCTTCTTTTAATTCGTTGATTGCACCGATAACTGGCTGGAACGCGTCAAAGCCAAACTTTACCGCACCCAACATTTCTTCTTCGGTCAGTTCCCCGGCCTCGGACTCTACCATCAACACGCCATCTTTTGTCCCCGCTACAACTAATTCCAATTCAGAATCCATAACTTCTTTGCGTGAAGGGTTCAAGATATATTCTCCATTTACAAAGCCAACACGCGCCGCGCCAATCGGACCCATAAACGGAATCCCAGAAATAGCCAACGCCGCCGATGACGCAATCATCGCCAAAATATCAGGCTGATTTTCCCTATCATACGAAAATACGGTTGCCACAATTTGGGTTTCATTCTTAAATGTTTCTGGAAACAACGGACGAATTGGTCGGTCAATTAAACGCGCCGTCAGCGTTTCGTTCAATGATGCACGACCCTCGCGCCGGTCGCGAGAACCAGGAATACGACCCGCAGACGCCATTTTTTCTGTGTAATCAACGGTTAGCGGAAAAAAGTCTTGTCCTTCTTTTGCACTGCGCGCCGCAACAACGGTTGCCAAAACCATCGTTCCACCCATTGTTGCCATAACACTGCCTGTTGCCTGTTTCGCAAAGCGATTTGTTTCCAGTGTCAGCGTTTTCCCACCAAAATCCACCTGGATACTGATTGGATTATTTAATACATTTTTTGGGGCTTTGTCCCCGATTAAACCAAATAACATTTTTTTTCTCCTGTTGTTATTATTATATTTCGGGAGAAAATTATTCATTCCTATCCATTCGTGATGAATAAAAAAGAATAATCTGTCTTCTCCCTATTTATTTATGGGCGAACAACTGCCCGCCCAATAGTTTTTATTATTTACGCAAACCTAATTTTTTAATCAGTGTTTCATACTCTGTCACATTGCGCTTTTTAATATACGACAGCAATTTTTTACGACGATTCACCATCAACAACAAACCGCGTTTAGAGTGTTCATCCTTGTGATTTGCCTTCATATGTTCGGTCAAATTGTTGATACGCGCCGTTAAAACCGCAACCTGGGTTGCAGCAGAACCGCCATTATCCACATCTGACACCTTATTTTCAGCAATAATTTTTGCCTTTATATTTTTAATAAATGTTTTTACCGACATTGTAATATCCTTTTTGGTTTTAATTCACCGCCATCTATTTTGCCAATTCCGACCAATTCATTTTCCAAATAAACACGCACAACATCTGTGTCCGCGCCATCCATTTGAATAAATCCGCCACGACAAAATAACCCAGCGTCCGTTATTTCCAGATTCCAAACCGGAATGTCGCCCAGTCCAAAATCCACCGGCATCAGAAAATCATTTAATCCAACGCACCCTTTATTATTAAACATATTTTCCAGAAAATCAAGTGTATGCGCATCTTTTATTTTAACCCCATTTGTCGCAACGCGTCGTAAAGTTTCACATACCCCAATTTGACCACAATTTTCGGCAATATCGCGTACCAATGAACGAACATAGGTCCCACCACCACACCGCACAAAAAACTTATTTTCACCTGTTTGTTTTAATTCATAAATTTTAACGCGTCGTGTCGGCATTTTTATGTAGCGCCCAGCATTTGCCAACTTATACGCCCGCACCCCGTCAATATGCACCGCAGAATAATTCGGTGGGGTTTGTTCAATTTCCCCAGTCAATTTTTCCAGTGCAAAATTTAATAAATTATTATCTATTTCTCCGCTGCGGGTTTCAACAACCGCCCCTGTTATATCATCAGTGTTTGTGCGGATACCAAATTTAATACTAAATTCATATTCTTTGTCTGCATCTGGCAAATAAGGAATGATTTTCGTGGCTTCCCCCAACGCAATTATCAACAATCCACTGGCAAACGGGTCCAGTGTTCCAATATGTCCGAATTTTTTTACACCAAACATTTTTGCAACACGCGCACCCGCCGCGCGACTGGAAATTCCAGATGGTTTATCCAAAAAAACAAAACCAGAATTTAACATTAAAATAACTTTAATTGGTCGTTATTAGTTTCTTTTTTCTGACGAATAATAAAAACATCACCAGAGTTTTCATTTGGAATTTTGTGTGTTGCAATATTTTTTGTTTTTTGTGTTGCACAATTATTGTTTTCTAAATCTGCCAAGATTCGTTCGGCGTTTTCCACCACAGATTTCGGCATTCCCGCCAACGCCGCAACATGAATTCCGTATGAACGACTGGCCGGACCTATCGCGATTTTATGCAAAAATATAATCTCGTCATTATGTTGCGCAACCGATACATTCAGATTCTGGACCGAATTAAAAGACAGACCTGTCAATTCGTGATAATGCGTCGCGAATAATGTTCGAACATTCATATTATCCAAAAATTCCAACACTGCATTCGCAATTGCCATTCCATCAAAGGTTGCCGTTCCGCGTCCAATTTCATCAAAAATAATAAAACTTTTTTCCGTTGCACGATTTAATATATTTGCAGTCTCGGTCATTTCAACCATAAATGTTGATTGCCCTGCCGCCAAATTGTCGGACGCACCAACACGCGAAAAAAGTTGGTCGCATACACCAATTACCGCGGATTCCGCCGGCACAAAACCACCCAGATGCGCCAACACAATTATCAACGCATTTTGCCGTAAATAAGTTGATTTTCCCGCCATATTCGGACCAGTTATCAGCGCGATTTTTTTATCCGTTAAATTACAATCATTTGGTATAAACTTATTTGCATCTTTGCGTAAAACCCATTCAATCACAGGATGACGACCACCCACAACATTAAAATCATTTCCATCTGTGATTTGCGGACGCACCCAATCATTATCACGCGCAACATCTGCACACGATAGCCATACATCGGCTTCGCTCAATAAATCAACAACAGCCAATAATTCATCAGAAATATCAGTAATTTTTTTAATCAGAGTTTGGATAATTTGTTCTTCTATCCCGCGCGCTTTATCCGCGGCGCCGCGGACATCATTATCCAATTCAATCAAGCGCGCCGTTGTAAATCTCATATTATTTGCCAATGTTTGACGATGTATAAATCCAGATTCTGGATTTAATAATTCCGAACCGCGATTACTTGGCACCTCTATATGATAACCCAATATATTATTATATTTTATTTTCAGTGTGTTTATGCCGGTTGTCGTTATATATTCTGATTGCAGGCCCGCAATCGTTTCCATTGCGCCAGATGCCAAGAGTCGCATATTATCCAATCCGCCATCAAACCCATCACGAATTATTCCGCCATCCCTGAAAAAAGACGGCAAATTATCATTCAATGCACGACCTAGTTCCAATGATAAATCATCAAAAGTTTTTATCTCTGAAAATCTATCCGATAATACAGAATCCAATTTTTGCCCAACTATTTTTATTTTTGGTAATACGCGTAAAAATTCGGACACCACCCTTAAATCGCGTGGCATTCCGCGACCAGATACCAATCGCGGCACGCCGCGCCCCGCATCTGGTAAAGTTTCCAACACCCCAGACAGCGAACTAAAAACATCATTATTTAATATCAAATGCGAAATATGATTTTGCCGCCGCCTGATTTCACCAATATCAGATGACAATTCACGCAGCATAGCACGCAATTTACGCGCGCCAGATGCCGTCCTGGTTTTATCCAAAATATCCAATAAACAAACGCCATCATTATTAAAAGGTGCGTCAATTTCCAAACTCTTCCAAGACGAGGCGTCAATCCGTAATCCGTTCCCATCGCCATAACGATATGGAGTTTGGAACACAGGGACCATACCGCGCCCTGTATTAAATAAATATCCCGCTAAAAGACAAATCGCAGAATCATCTGCACACATGGCAAAGTTATTTCCAAAAAAATCAGAGACTATTTTATTTATATCCGCGCGCTGATATAATTTTTCATATACCGGAGATGTTATAAACGCGCCGCGTATGCGCATCATTTCCGGCGTTTCTGCCAAATGCGATGGATAAATTATTTCAGCAGGCGCAATTCGCGTTAAATCATCAAAAACATTTGCAGACACGCCATAAAAAAGTTCGCCAGTTGAAATATCACAACCAATAAAATTACTATTTACAACTGCAACCAAAAAATTAGACTTTTTCGGGTTTAATAAATTTTCATCCGTGATTGTCCCAGGCGTGATTACACGCACTATTTTTCGTTCTATTTGTTTATGTCCTGCATTGCGTGCTTGCTCTGGCGTTTCCATTTGCTCTGCAATTGCGACCGAAATCCCAGACGACACCAATCGCGCAAAATAATTTTCAGATGCGTGCCACGGAATCCCACACATTGGGATATCCGAACCGCGTTCATCAACACCGCGATGCGTTAAAACCAGATTCAGCGCACTGCTGACAATTCGCGCATCGTTAAAAAAAGCCTCGTAAAAATCACCCAAACGAAATAATAATGCCGCATCCTCGTTTTCAGATTTCATATCCAGATACTGCTGCATTACAGGTGAAAGAGTCGGTTTATTCTTCAATTTTTAATTTTTCTATTTTTAATTCTGCTTCTTTTAATAACTGCTCGCAATAGGCCTTTAATTTTATCCCCTTTTCATACGCAGCAACAGATTCCGCCAAAGGCATAGTTCCAGATTCCATTTTTTTTACTAAATCTGATAATTGTTGATATGCATCCTCGAATGATAATTTATTTTCTTCCATTTTATTCCCCGTTTAATACATAGTTTGTAAAATATGACGCGATTTTTCCAGGTCATCCAACATTTTACCCGAACCACGCGCAACACAGGATAACGGCTCGTCCGCCAGGAATGCCGGCAGCCCTGTTGATTGCCGAATAACAACATCCAAATCACGAAGCAGCGAACCCCCACCCGTCATCGCAATCCCAAAATCCACAATATCCGCGGATAATTCAGGTGGCGTAGATTCCAGCGCACTGCGAATTGTTGTAACAATTTTTGCAACCGTTTGGGATAATGCCTGGGCAACCTGAGACTCGGTAATAGTTGTTTCACGCGGCACACCAGACGATAAATCACGCCCCTTTATTTTCATCACCCGTTCATTTGTTTTATCTTTGGGCGCAATTGCGCAACCAATTTGTTTTTTTACTTCTTCGGCAGTGGATTCCCCAATCAACAAGTTTTTATTTTTACGGACATAGTCAATAATATCCAAATCCATTTGGTCGCCCGCCGTGCGAACCGCATTAGAATACACAACCCCGCCCAACGACATAACCGAAATTTCGGTCGTTCCGCCACCAATATCCAAAACCATAGAGCCAACCGGCTTGTCAATAGGTAACCCCGCCCCAATCGCCGCCGCCGTAGATTCTTCGATAATATAAACTTTGCGCGCACCTGCGGCGTCCGCGGCCTCTTGTATAGCGCGTCGTTCCACCTGGGTCGCGCTTTGCGGCACACAAATAATAATCAGCGGCGCAGTCATCATATTGCGATTATGTACCTTTCTGATAAAATACTTTATCATTTCTTCGGCAATCTCGAAATCAGCGATAACACCATCACGCAATGGGCGAACCGCCGCAATCTGACCAGGGGTGCGCCCCAACATTTTTTTCGCTTCTTCGCCGACCGCCAAAACCTCTTTACGACCAATCAGACGATTTTCAACCACCGCAACCACGGACGGCTCGTTCAACACAACACCGCGGTCTTTGACATAAATAAGAGTATTCGCCGTCCCCAGGTCAATCGCCATATCCGCGGAAAACATTTTCATCAGCCAGTTATACATAAAAAACCCCTTTCATTGTTATTCACAAACTATAAAACATTAAACCAAAAAATCAAGTATCTAAATTTACAATTTGCGATTTATTTTTTGCGATGTATAATGCCCAGTATGAGGCAAACGATAAAAAAACATTCAGACTTTTTATTCCCGCGCGACGCGGCGTCTTATAGAAGTCCTTATTTTACAATGCGCGCCCGCCCGACAAAATGGGATAGGGATGCGCGTTTTGGTATCGTTGCGGCCAAAAAGGTATTAAAACTGGCCATTGCGCGCAATCGCGCAAAACGCTTGATTCGCGCCTGGCTGAATGAGTGCGCGGACGAGTTAAATCCAAACTTGGACTATGTCTTTATTGTTCGCGCTGATATTCTGAACGCGTCAAAAACAGATGGCGTGTCCGCGATACGCGCTGGACTGGCACAATTAAAATGAAACATATTGCATTGTTTTTAATCGGATTTTATCAAAAATTTATTTCCCCAATTTTTGGCGGACGGGCGGTATGTCGTTTTAACCCAACTTGCAGCGAATATACGCGCCAAGCCATAAAAAAGCACGGGGCATTGCGCGGAATTACAATGGGGGTGAGGCGAATTTTGCGGTGTCGTCCGGGTGGTGGATTCGGATATGACCCTGTTCCTTGACTTATACCCAGAATTTGCTAGAATATAATCCAAGTTTAATAAAAACAAAGGACTTTTAATGTCATTTCGTGCAACGGTCAAGGCAATGACCAAAATTATGGATGAAATGGGTTTAACCGAATTGGACCTGGAACGACAATTTTTATTCGGAATTTATCGCAAGCATGTACATCTTTCACGTCAGGGTGCGCCCGTCGTAATGCCAACAACAACAATTGCGTCGCCATTGGCAAAAAATGCGTGCGACATATCACAAAACCCCACAGAATGTAATGAAAACGCGGTAAAATCCCCAATGGTCGGCGTTGTTTATTTATCGTCTGAACCAGGCGCAAAACCATTTGTAAAGATTGGACAAAGCGTCAAAGCAGACGATACAATCTGTTTGATAGAGGCAATGAAGACATTTAACCCTGTCTTGGCGGGGCGCGATGGTGTTGTGCGCGAAATTTTGATAAAGGACGGCGCAGCGGTGGAATTTAATACCCCACTGATTGTGATTGAATAATTTACAATGGCACAGATTAAAAAAGTTTTAATTGCGAATCGCGGTGAAATTGCACTGCGTATTATTCGTGCTTGTCGGGATATGGGAATTCGCACGGTTGCCGTGTATTCCACCGCCGATATCAGTGCATCGCATGTGCATTTGGCGGACGAATCTGTATGTATTGGACCGGCATCGGTCCGTGATTCATATCTGAACGAATCGGCGATTTTAACGGCTGCTTTGCTGACCGGCGCCGACGCGATTCACCCAGGATATGGCTTTTTGTCCGAACGGGCATCATTCGCACAAATGGTAGAATCACATAATTTAATTTGGATTGGGCCAGATTCTGCGACAATCGCAAAAATGGGGGACAAAGTTGCCGCCAAAGAAACCGCGGTTAAATGCGGGCTGCCCATTGTTCCGGGTTCGGATGGCGCGGTTGATTCAGTCAGTGATGCATTGGCAATCGCGGATAAAATCGGATATCCGGTTATGTTAAAGGCATCCGCCGGTGGCGGAGGCAAGGGAATGCGTCCAGTTATGAATGAATCTGAAATGGAATCGGCATTCACAATGACCAAGCGCGAGGCAGGCTCTGCCTTTGGCGATGACACGCTGTATATTGAAAAGTTATTATTGCATCCGCGTCATATAGAATTCCAGGTTCTGGCGGACCACCATGGGGGTGTTGTGATTTTTGGCGAACGAGATTGCTCGCTGCAACGAAAAAATCAGAAAGTTATGGAAGAATGCCCAGCGGCAGTTTTATCACAAAAACAACGCGATGATATGATAGAAATATGTCGCAGCGCAGTAAAGAAAATGAAATACACAAATGCGGGTACTTTGGAATTTATGTTCGAGGGCGGACAATTTTACTTTTTAGAAATGAATACCAGATTACAGGTTGAACATCCTGTCACGGAAATGGTGTATGGGGTTGATTTGGTTCGGGAACAGATTCGTATCGCCCAGGGTGAAAAACTGGGTTATAACCAGGGAAATTTAACCCCAAACGGGCACGCGATAGAATTTCGTATAAATGCAGAAAATCCAGAAACCTTTATTCCAAATCCAGGAACGATTTCGTCATACACACCCGCGGGTGGGTTGGGGATACGGGTTGATTCTGCGGTTTATACAGGATACACAATTCCATCAAATTATGATTCACTGATTGCGAAATTGGTGGTATGGGCGCCAACGCGCACCAGTGCGATAATGCGCGCAACACGCGCGTTGGACGAATTTGTCATAGAAGGTGTCCAAACAACAATCCCTTTACAGAAAAAATTATTAAATGAAAAAGATGTTAAAACATTAAATTTTGACAATCATTGGCTAGAAAATTTTCTGGGTAAAAAATAATCCGCAATCGCGGATTATTTTTTTACAAACAATTAAAACTTTATCTTTGTCCCCATATTTAATGATACAGATTCAAATACAGACCCATTGTCATACGACACATCGCCATAAAAGTTTGTAGCGTCCCCAGCGCGGATATTTATACCCACACGCACATCAAATCCGTTGCCACCCATATCAGACACGAAATTATCATTTACCATTTTTATCTTTGTCGCCCCCATCCATTCGCGATAAATTCCACCCTCTATAAACGGGCTGTAAATCGTTCCCAATCCGTTTTGCAACAACGATGCTTTCAATGCCATACGGGTTTGCAAACTGGTCGTATCACCATATTTTATCATATTGCCAAAGTTTGTAATTTCCCCATCACCAATGTTTTTGGCATAAATAACTTCGGCGCGTGGTTGCAAGGATAGTTGCGCAACTTTACCTTTTCCTTGCATCCAATCTGGCGCATCAACCAAAGTATTTTTTCCAAACGACAACACCCCTGTGATAAAATTCGCGCTCGCGTCATACTTTTGCTCTGTCCCGTCGTTTTTGATATTTTTCATTTGCATTTCTGTCCAAAAATATCGCGCCGACGCATTCGCAAACCAGCCATTATCATGAACATAGGTTGCATACAACCCCGCGCTGGGGATAGTCGCATTTCCGCCACCTGTGAATTCATTATCTTGGTCAATTTTTATATTGTCCGCATACATAAATCCACCCATTGCGCCAATATAAAGTTTTGCATCATCAAACGCGCCAGTTTCCAGGTCAAATCCTGTTTCAATTCCACCCAAATTCATTGTTGTTTTTGTATGGTCATTTACCGAAACACGCTTTACAAACGGATGAAAATATAATCCAGATTCCCCGCCACCCGTCACAGTCAGTTCGTCCAGACGCTTGGTCAGTTCGTTCATACCTGTTTTAACCATCGCCAGATTTAACGCCGGCATATCCGCCGCCGATGCGCCCGCGCCTGATAACCCAGTGCGCGATATACGATATTCGCCCCCACCCAGCGACCGCGCAGAATACTCATACAAAGCCGTCTGTGTTTTATTATTTGATGCTGAAAAACTGACATTCGCCAAATCAGAATCCAACACCAATGATTTAAACACTTGAACATCAAATGAATCCGCTGATGAATCATTCACCATACCAAAACTGCGCAGGTTTATTATTGTTGCCGTGCTGTTTGTATCAATATCTGTGCTGATTATTATCTGGTCTGATTTTTCAGTCGCACCATCAATATCTATATCAAAATTATTTGTCCCCACCAATTCAACATTTGCGATTTTCAAATTATTCAAGTCATAATTTTTTAACGAGACAACCACATTATGGACATGCATATTTTTTATTTCGCCATAATCCGTTCCATCACCCCAAAAGTTGATAGTGCCACCCGTGATATTATTTCCGATTGCATTATTAAAAAACTGACCATAAACATTTGTAGTCCCACCCGACATATTAAACATACCATCAAAATTCTCGTTGATTGCATTTTCTTCAAAGGTCAATATACCAGAATGCGTTTTATTTATATAAACATCAACGCCCGATTTATTCGCAATTCCACCGCCAAAGATGGTTTCACCGCTCACCCCATCTATGTTTATATCCCCGCGTTCCCCTGCGTTATCGCCATTTCCGTCAATATAAATATCATTTGCAGCGCCCTTGGCAGTATTTCCAGAAAATTCGGTTATTCCGCCAGTTGTTGTGATATTGATTTCGCCATTCACCCCAGCCCCACCGGCCCCAACATTATTCTTCACCGTCATATAAATTGCACCGCCCAGACCACTACCAAAATTCTGTGCCGTATTATCACGAAAAACGACCCCATCACCAATATTCAATGTTATATTGCTGTTTGGATTGGTTGAACGACTTTCCAGTCCAGCATAAATAGCACCCCCGCGTTGCGCAGAGGTATTGCTATCAAACACAGAATCATCACCAATGTTGATTGTTGATGTACCGGCATTTGTTCCTCCATTTATTCCATAGTGGTAAATTGCACCTCCCCCCGTTCCACCACCAGATGTATTTTGTGAAAATTCCGCATCTGTGCCGATGTTTGTCAGTTGGTTCATTCCAGAAATACCCCAGACATAATTATATATTGCGCCACCACTTCTTGCCGCTTCATTTTCCGAAAAAATAGCATTGTTGCCGATTATTATTTCTGATGCGCTGGTAACACCATAACGCGCCCGCGCGAATATAGCACCGCCACCAGAATCCCCCCCAGTAGAAGCGCCAGAATTTTTCGTAAATTCCGCATAATCCCCAATTGTTAAACTAACTTTGTTAATGGGATAGGGACTGCCCGACACATCCATACCAATCGCGCCACCACCATAACCGGATGGGGATGTGTCGGTATGTGAATTTCCATCAAATTTTACTCTATCGCCAATTGTGTATGTAATTGTGCCGCCATCTGTTTTCTGAAACCCGATTGTACCGCCAACTGGTCCAGATGTTTCGTTATCTGTAAATGTTGCGTTATCACCGATATCCAAATTTATTGCGCGTATCGCCCCCCCAGCCGTAGCGGAATTAAAATTTGACAGAGTTAAAGAATCCCCGATTGTTAATATCCCGTTTGTATTTTGTAATCCCGAATATAAACCATCCCCATCCAAAGTCATATTTTCACCTACTATGGCATAAGAAGACGCCGCGGTCGCCCATTCTGCATTCGTAATATCAGCACCAAAAGTTATATCAGATGTTAAATTTATTTCTGTATCAGCATTTAATAACGCTGTTTTTAATTCGGTAAAGTCCGAAACATTTGTTGCCGCATTCGCGCCCAGCGCAACCAGTAATGAAAAAATTGAAATTGTGGATACTTTATAAATTTTTAACATCGTATTTCCCTTGATTGTGTTAAATACAATTTTATCAAAAATCGTGTTATAAACATAGGATAAAAATCGCGCAAAAAAGACGCCGCGATTGCGGCGTCTTATTATTTCGCAGGGGCGATTATAATTGACTTGGTCCGTTCGTCCGGTTTGGACTTGCTGTCCAGTGTCCCCCGGTCCCCAATCATCGTAATAATTTTATCAAATAACGGCGCAACTGCATTGCGTCCCTGGGCCAGAACCCTTTTACTGCCCTTGGTCATAACCGAAATTTTAACCTTGTCCCCGTCGGATAAAAACTCAAAAACTTTTTTCATTTTGATATTCAGGTCATTATCCTCGATAAAAGGCTTTACCCAAACTTCTTTCATTTCATTGGTTTTTTGATGTTTTTTTGCCTCGGCCGCCTTTTTTTTCTGGTCATACTTGAACTTACCATAATCCATAATTTTCGCAATCGGAGGCACCGAATTTGCATTTATTTCAACCAAATCCATTTGCGCATCAAGCGCCATTTGCAAAGCCTGGCTCGTCACCATAACGCCCAAATTTTCGCCAGTTGCCGATATAACATGGACGCTTTTTGCAAAGATTTTATTATTCATACGCGGACCCGTGTCAGCGCGCTTATCACGATTTATTGTCGGTTTTATTTTAGTCTCCCTTTGTAGAGTTCAGGTAAATCATAGTAATTTATTTTAACTTTTTCAACAATTTTTGCAAAATTTCCCACGCGTCCTTTTTAAGCGATGGGTTTTGTATCAAAGTCTGAACAGATGGCACCGAAAACTTTTCACCCGAAAATTCATACCCAGCCGAAACATCGCCAAATGTCAATAAAAATTCAGGTTTTGTAATTTCTATAAACTTATCTAAAAAAGGACGACATTGCACAATCTCTAAATCGGTCGGCGCGCGCCCACCCGGAGGACGCCAAAATACAACCGACGCAAGCGCGACATTATCGCGAGATAATTCAATCGCGCCAATCATTTTATCAAATAATTCCCCACCTATCCCTGAAAATAAAAAACCATTTGCATCATCTTCGGTTGTTGGCGCATCGGTCAGAACCAATACCCGCCCTGTCCCGCGTGGAATTATCGTGTTTTTTGAAAACATTTTTAATGGGTGATTTAATTCCGATATAACCGCGTTTAATTCGTCCAATGTTTTTATCTTGCCGATACTTTTGCGAATCGCATCAGTATTTATTGGCAACAATGGTGATGGCGATACAGATTTTATTTCGGGGCTATCTGCGGTTGATTTTTTTGCTAAAACATTTGGAAATTCGTTTAATTCCCATCTGATTCCTGCTAAATCCAAATCTAAAATGCTGTTTGTGTCCATGATTTTAATCCTGGGTGTGAATAATTCTTGATTTATTGTTGTTTTTATCATAGAATATACACTGAACCAAAAAATTACAAGGGAGTATTTTCATGAAAATGCAAAATTTTGTTATGTTGGCCGGGGTCGCTACCTTGCTGACTGCTTGCGGTGGTCGCAGCGTTGTTGAACCATCGGATATGAACAATCAAAGGGCATACTTTGATTTCAATTCTTCGGCAATCACCGAAGATGCACGGATAGACCTGTTGGGTCAATCCCTGTATATGAAAAACCACGCGGATACAAAAATCCAAATCGCTGGAAATTGTGACGAACGTGGTTCCACAGAATACAACTTGGCATTGGGTGCGCGTCGCGCAAACGCGGCCAAGGCCGTTATGGTCAAAGATGGCGTGGATGCAAAACGCATTTCCACAATCTCTTATGGTAAAGAAAAACCATGGAAACTGGGCAGCGGTGAAAGCGTATGGAAATATAATCGTAACGCAACAACAACTGTTAAATAACAGGTTCATAAAATATAACGCGGGCAAATTGCCCGCGTTTTTTTTCTGCCTTGAATTATTTGTATTCACAGATTATACTTTGACTTATGAAGATTATGGACCGATATTTACTGCGTCAAATCGCATTATTTTTTGTGATGCTGTTGTTGATTTTAACAGGGCTGGCGTGGATGTTGCAAATTCTATCTATGTTAAAAATATTGATACAATATAATGTCAGTATTGGTGGGTTTATGGGGCTGACCACAATGTTGATTCCGTATATTATGACACTGATAATCCCATTCGCAATTTTTATTGCAACAATGTTTGTTTATAATCGTATGATATCCGACCGCGAAATCACGGTTATGATGGGCGCAGGGCTGTCGCCTGCGCGTATCGCGCACAGCGCGTTTTTATTGACTGGGGTAATAACCGCTGTGCATCTGCTGTTTAACTTGTGGTTGGTTCCCGCATCCCAAAATAATTTTTACACCAAACAATGGGAAATACGATATGGTCTGGCGCATTTGGCGTTGCAAGAATCATCATTTAACAGACTTGCCGATGATATGGTGGTATTTGTTGACCGCGTCAATGACAAGGATATGTCAAATCTGATGTTGTTTGACAATCGTAATCCAAAAAATCAAATAATTGCGGTGGCACAGCGTGGAAAACTGATTGCAACAAATCGCGGAATGTCATTGGTTATGGACCATGGGTCTATCCAGTCAATGGGCGACGCATTTGTTGTTGGCACTTTTGATACATTTGATATGGATATGAATATATCAGATAATCGTGCCGAAAACGCATTTCGTGCGCGACGAATCTCATCGCCTGCGTTGATAAAATCTGTGTCAATGCCCACAATTTTTTCAGAAACCGAGTATAAATCCCTGATTGCAGAGGTCGCAAATCGTTTCCTGATGCCTTTGATGGATATAATACTGGTTTTGATTGCGTCCATTGTGTTGCTAAAATCGTCTCTATTGCGTCGTAAAATGAGTATCGCGCCCGCAATCGCAACAATTGCAATGACAGGGGCAATGGCGTTATTTATGACTATTTCTGGGGTAATTACATCGGTGTCTGCGCTGATTGCGTTGGCGGCGGGTCAAATTATAACTATTATCTGTTTAATAATGGCACTGATAAAAAAATGAGGAAACTATTCGGACTTTTTTTTATCACTTTTACCGCCCTGCCCCAATGGGCATTTTCCGATATGAGTGTAAATACAGATACATCGAAAACAATAACCGCAGATAAAATTGAATATAACACAAATACAAAAGCCATTAAAACAACAGGGGATACAAAAATACAAAATCAGTCTGGGCAAAGTCTGAATTTGCGAAATGCCTATGTTGCGGATAAAAATATCGCCAGCGGTGATGATATAACTTTATATTTAACACCGCATACGCGTATCACAGCGGATAGTATTACAAAAACAGATGGCAACACCAGCGCACTGGACGCAACATATACAAATTGCGCAGAATGCGATAAAACGGGCGAGCCTTGGAAGATATCGGCATCGCGCGTTTATCACGATGACACGAAAAAAAATATATCTTTGTATGATTCAACTTTGTGGTTTTATGATATTCCTGTATTCTGGTCGCCATGGATATCTTATCCGGACCCACGGATAAAATACAAAAGCGGTTTTTTAACCCCGTCAATAAATTCTACAAACAATATGGGAATGCAATTTAATTTGCCATTGTATCTGAACTTTTCTGACTATCACGATTTAACAATAACAACATCGTATTTAACCAAAGAAAATCCATTATTTTTAGCAGAACACAATCTGAATACCAAGCGCGCCAATATAAAAACAACAGGTTCTTTTACGCATACGCACGAAAATCAAAATCGTTGGCATTTGTTTAACGATGATTTAATAGAATTGGGCGACAATGCGCGAATGCTGGTATTTTTTAATCGCACATCTGATAAGACATATTTGCAACAATATGATTTTTATAACAACCAACCTTATCTGGATTCTGGCGCGCGCCTTGAATTATTCGCGTCGCGCGGATACACAACCATAGATTCGCACTTTTTCCAAGAATTGCGTGTCACAAACAAAAACACAAAAAATCCATCGGGGAATATTTTACCTAATATACATGGTGTGTATCAAACTGCACCTTTGGTTGGGAACACTTATTTTTCGTTTATGGGTGATGTGTTGGGCATACAAAAAAGCAATTCATCGAACCAAAGAATACTGGGCGAATCGCGCGTTGTATCTCCGTGGTTCTTGCCATTTGGTCAAAAACTGACTTTATCAGCGGCAGCGCGCTATGACCTGTATAATTTCATAGATACACCGATTTACGGGGATTTGGGTGGATATTCTGGAACCAAGGGACGTTTTTTACCCAGTGGTTATGTTGATTGGTCTATGCCATTTATTAGATATGGACAGCAATGGACAAACATTATAGAGCCGCGGGCACGCGCTACTTTCCAGCGCAGAATGGCATCCCCTAACTTTATCAACACTGATTCTGCGGGGTCGTTGTTATCGGACGCTATGTTGTTTTCTGACAATCGTTTATCTGGATATGACCTGTGGGGCAACAGCAGTTATACAGATTATGGTGTAAATTGGACGGCTTTTAATAATGATGGGATACAAACTCAATTATTCCTGGGGCAAAGTTATGATTTCTTTGTGGCGGATAAATTGGATAAAAATTCTGGATTTCACGATGGCGCATCTGACTATGTTGGGCGCGCAGATTTATATGTTGATAATTTCAGTATTGCAAACAGATTTCGTGTTTCTAATACAGACCTTGGGCTGCGTCATTTAGAAAGTATCGCGCGCTTTGGACACAAAAACTATATAGACGCGGGGTATATACGCGCTATACAATTTACAGACACTCTGTCCCCTTATACAATTGTATCTGAATTAGTTTTGGGTGGGGATATAAATATAACACAGCGATTATCGCTGCGCGGGCGCGCAATATATAATATCACAAACGAACATTTACAAAGGCTGAATGCGGGCTTGTATTATGACCATCCTTGTTATACACTATCGCTGGATTTTTCGCGCGATGGCACAGAAAGATTGTATGTTGATGGTGAAAACTATTACGGGGGGACGCGCCTGCGATTCCAGTTTTCACTGAAACTGACCGATGAAAACTAAAAACTAATAACGAAGAGGTAATAATTAATGTATAAAAAATTAAAATTTTTATTAAATAAACTAAATTATTTTTTGCTATTCGTTCTTAGTTTTTCACTATTCACTAATTTATCATTCGCCGCCAGTGTGGTTGCAACCATAAACGGGACACCAATCACAGACGCAGATATTACCGCACGGGTGCGCCTGATGAATGCCCAGGGTAATAATTATACGGATAATCGCAAACGCGCATTAAATAATATGATTGACGATTCGGTTAAACTGGCATACGCTGAAAATTTTAAGATTTCCCCAGAACAATCTGCGATTGACGCAGAGTTTAAACGTATGAATTTATCGGATATGGGTGGCGTGGCACGCGATGTGGCACGAAACGCTATACGCGCAGAGATGGCGTGGCAAATGGTTATTGCGCGCACAATAATGCCGACTATTACCGTAACAGACGAAGAAATAGCGACCGAGATTGCAAATATGGAGCGCGAGCAAGGTTTGCCACTGGAAATAACATTTTTGCGCCTGATAAACATACCACAAAATGTTGCAGATAATTTAACAAAACCAAAAAATTGTGATGATGCGATAAAAATAGCCGAAAGTTTTGGTGGTGCACCACAAAAAATTACCGCGCCACAATATGAACTGAGTGCAGACATTCGCACGCGTATGGCGGGTATAGAAACACTAACATGGTCGCCTGTGGTTGATGATTCTGTTATTTTAATTTGCAAAAAAAATAAAATGAAAGAATATAAAAAATTAGATGATTTAATAGAACAAAACGCAAAATGGAACAAGGCAATGTTCGCGGGCGACCAACAATTAAAACAATTGCGACGGCGTGCTGTGGTCGTAATTTTGGACGATAAATATAAATTATGACCAAACCGATATTATTTAATCTTACAGATACCGAATTGGAACAATTTATTACAAAATTGGGTCAGCCAAAATTTCGCGCAAAACAAGTTCGCGAATGGTTAAATCGTGGGGCACCAGATTTTTCTGTAATGAAAAACCTGCCAGAATCATTGCGCGTCGCGCTGGATAAAAACGCGACCGCCCTGCCCCTGCGCGTGGTAAAAAAATTGGATTCATCAGACGGACAAACCACAAAATTTTTATTGGAATTAAACGACAACGAATTCATAGAGAGTGTTTTAATGCGCACCAGTTATGGAAACAGCGTCTGTGTATCCAGCCAGGTCGGATGTGCAATGGGGTGTCGCTTTTGCGCCAGCACAATTTTAGGATTAAAACGCAATTTAACAACAAATGAAATGTTGTCCCAGGTTTTAATTGCTTCTTTCTATACGCACGATTCCGTGGGGTTAAAAGATTTAACACATCCAAATGGCGATAAAAATAATAATGATATTACACATATTGTTGTGATGGGAACAGGGGAACCACTACTGAACTTTATCAACACAATCGGCTTTTTGGAACGCGCACATAATGACCTGAATATCGGTTGGCGTCGTATGACAATATCAACATGCGGTATTATCCCAGGTATAAAAAATTTAATTGAATGGGGACGCCCAATAAATTTAGCAATTTCCTTACACGCCACAGAACAATGCGTGCGCAGCGATTTAATGCCGATAAATTTACAATATAATTTTAATGATGTTTTGGACAACGCTTTTACATTTTCTGAAAAAACAGGTCGCCAACTGATGATTGAATATATATTGTTAGGCGGAATAAACGATTCTAATGACGACGCCTTGCGTCTGGCAAATTTATTACAAAATAAAAATTGTATGGTGAATTTAATTCCATGGAACGCGGTTGATGAACGCGACTGGGAAATCCCCAGTGGTAATAAAATACACAAATTCCAAGATATTTTAATAAAAAACGGAATCCATACACGTATTCGCAAAGAACGCGGCGCAGATATAGGCAGTGCCTGTGGGCAATTACGAATAAAAAAACAAAGCACATTCTGTTAGTTATTTACTATTTCACACGAAATTACAAAAATAATTATTTCGCACGAAACAAACCTATTGACCATTGTTTGATAAATATGTATTCTATAAAAAAAGGAAACAAAAAAATGGTCAAAATAATAGCATTTGCAAATCAAAAAGGCGGGGTTGGAAAAACCACTACTGCTATAAATATCGGAACATCTTTGGCAACAATCGGACGCCGTGTTTTACTGGTTGATTTAGACGCCCAGGGCAATGCAGGTACGGGTTTGGGCTTTGTGCGCAGTGCGCACCCACAAAGTGTTTATAATGTGCTTATGGGTACAGACACGGCTGCAAACAATATATTATCTACATCAATTCCAAACATGCACATAATGCCGGCGTCCGCGGCCCTATCCGGTGCCGAGGTTGAATTACTGGATATGGATAATCGCGAATATAGATTGCGCGACGCATTAAAACCAGTATATGACTATTATGATTATATTTTGTTTGATTGTCCCCCTGCCCTGGGATTTTTAACATTAAATGCACTGACGACCGCTGATTCGCTGATTATTCCATTACAATGTGAATTTTTTGCATTAGAGGGATTACAAGCACTGATGGGAGCAGTAAATGAAATCCAAAAAAAATGGAATCCATCTTTATCTGTTTTGGGAATTGTTTTAACAATGTATGACAAAAGATATGCAATTACACGCGCAGTCGAAGACGATGTTCGTAAAACTTTCGCAGAGCTGGTATTTCAGACGATAATTCCACGCAATGTCCGCGTGTCCGAGGCACCCAGCCATGGGAAACCAGCCCTGTTTTATGATTTTAATTCAACCGGTGCCCAGGCATATCTGCGTCTGGCGACCGAAATAGTAAATGCGTGTGACGATGACAAAGGAGTCAAAAATGTCTAAATTTGGATTGGGTCGCGGCCTGGCAGACTTGGAACGAGAAAAAGGCACAATTTCCGAAATTGCTGTTTTATCTGGCACAGAAAGAGTAATTGTGCGACATATTCCAATTGTATCGGTTGGCGCAAATCCGGACCAACCACGAAAAACCTTTAACGCTATGGAATTAAATGAATTGGCAGATTCAATTCGCGAAAAAGGAGTTTTGCAACCAATTTTGGTGCGCGCCGTAGAGGGCAGGGCGCATCAGTATGAAATAATCGCGGGCGAGCGTCGTTGGCGCGCCAGCAAATTGGCGGGATTATCGGAAATTCCCGCACTGGTAAAAACATTGGATGATAATAATGCGGCGGAAATCGCGCTGATTGAAAATGTTCAACGCAGCGACCTGAATGCGATTGAAGAGGCCGCGGCATACGATAACCTGATGCAACGCGCAGGTTATACACATGACGACATTTCGCGTTTAATTGGGAAATCAGTCAGTTATTTACGCAATATCTTGCGTTTGGCGGGACTGCCGGAATCTGTGAAACAAATGTTGATTGACGGAAAAATCAGCGCGACACACGCTCGCACCTTGGCGGTCTCTGAAAACCCAGAAAAACTGGCACATGAAATTATCGCAAAAAATATGTCGGTAAAAGACACCGAAGAAATGGTAAAAAAATCAAAAAGAAGCAAAAAAGCCCGGTCTTTTTCTGGAATTTCACAAAATATCCCAGAAATCCAAACATTAGAGAATAAAATTCATAAAAACACCGGCTTTTTTACAAAAATTCGTATAAAAAGGGGTGGGGCAGGGCATGTTGAAATTCGTTTCAATTCCCGTCCAGAAATGGATGAAATAATAAAAATGTTAAACAAGTGAAAATCCCTTTTATCAGGGGATTTTTTTTTAGATAATACGAGATGGTATGACCTTGTTTATATTTTAGAAATATATTCAACATCTATTTCTGTGTTGAACAAACCTTTATCAACCTCTCCGATGATTTTAATAGTATCTTTTGGACCGACATTTACCCCACGCCAATCATCATCGTCAATTTCAATAGTTATCGCACCCGTCGCGTCCTGGAACAGATATTTTTCGTGTTTTGTTTGCGAAACTATGTTTCCCTGCAACACAACACGAGTATCATCACGCATTTCTTTGGCCTGGGCAACCGACACAATAACATCTTTTGCGCCAGTAAAACCGCCACGTCCGCCATTTACATCTGTAAATTCCGCGTTTGCCGCGCCCGCAAAAATTGCCAAAAATCCTGATAAAACCAATAATTTTTTCATTTTTAATCCTTTTATTTTGTGGATATTATAATTATAACCCACCACAGATGAAATACAACAGATTTTTATTCCCTATAACAAACTTGACAAATAATATATATTCTTTTATAATATAAGATATGAGTGATAAAAAGAAAAAACCTTTTCCGTTAAAGCCAATCCTGTTATGGACGGGGTGGTATTTTGTTATTTCTTATTTGATATTTTTACTGATGTTTAATTTTAACATTTTGCATTTATCAGACTGGGCGATTCTACCCAATATCGGATTTCATGGATTCGGAGGGCTGATTTTTGGTATATGCGTATTATCGTTTATTCCAATTTACATTGGTGGATTTATGGTGATTAAAAAGAATGGGCGCGGATTTTTTACCCCCACACCAAAAGAAAAAGCAGTATATACCCCCGAAATTATTCAACACAAAAACGATTTACCACCAATTGACTTTCCAAAAAATATGCCCGAAGAAATGCGCTTTCCATACACCAGATTAAAACGCGGAGGGCTGTCCAGTGTCGCAATAGAATGTAATGTTTTGCCAACCCCAAATGATGGTGCAGTTATCAGTGCGGATTGTACGCCAGAGGCACCAATACAAATGGATTCAGATATTGCATTACCAGATGACTTTGACATCGCAGATAAAACATCAAACGCGCCTGTATTTCGCGAATTAAACTGGGGCGAATCAAAAGACGACAATTCCGACAAGAACGATACTAAATCAGAACAAACCGATGAAATCGCAATTGAATTGCGCGGGGATAAAAAATTCGCGATTATATCGCACGATGACCCAGACTTTTGGATTGCGGACGAAAACGAATGGTTCGCAGGCGGAAAACAAAAACCTTCGCCGATAAAATTTGTTATGGCGCGCGCAGAATCTGAAAACGCGACCCCTGTATTATTATTAAAGACCAAAAACATTATGGATTTGGAAAGCCTGCAAAAAAAATGGGAATCCGATGGTATCTTGGTCATAAATGATTTAGACGAATTAAAATAAAATTCCTTGCGATTGTGCTTTATTTTTTATTATGATTGTATTCATAATAGGAAGATAAAATGAAATATATTGCACTATTTTCAATATTGTTTTTATGCGCTTGCAACAGCGTTTATATAAACCCAAATACTGATGCAATTGACCCATCACAAACATTCTTTACAGACCGCGGCGGATATTCAATGAAACGCGGATTAAAGGAAAAATTGCAACAACGCGGATATAATGTTATCGTGGGCCAGGCAACAAAAAATAGAATTGTTGATGTTGATTCTGATGATTTTGATATAACCGCTCTGGATATGGATGTCAGCGATGTTATGAATGCGCGTTATATTGTAAAGGTTTCAGAACGCAAAGAAAAATTTGCATGGTATTGGTGTCCTTTTAATGGCTGGTGGTGGTGGAATTTTAATGTATCCATTGCGGACCAAAAAACAGGCACAGAAATAATGTCTTGGCGGGGGCGCGGTTGCGCGAACAGCAGCATGCGAAAACTGGACAGAATACTGGACGACCTTGAATCGCAAAAATAAAGATTTTATTTATGATATAAAAATAGACCTGCATGGATATACAACTATGCAGGCATTTTGTAAGACACTGGATACCATAGAGGGCGCGTATAAATCGGGCGCACGAAACATCTTGTTTATTACCGGCGTTGGAAACACGGAACGCGGAACGGGCGCAATTCGCGCAGAATTTTCAGTGTATTTAGACCACCCGCGGGTGCGTGATACGATTTTATCAACAGAATATACAAATGGACAATATCGCGTCAGATTACGCAAAATAAAATAATTTGCGCATACGCTGTTTTTTGCTATACTAACATCCGCAAAAAAGGAAAAATTAAATGGAATATGATATTGTTATATTGGGCAGTGGTCCGGCTGGACTGACCGCGGCGCTGTATGCGGCCCGCGCGGGAAAAAGCACAATGGTATTGGGCGGAAATGAATTGGGCGGACAGACGGCAACAATTGCAAAACTGGAAAATTATCCCGGGTTTATGGGCAGTGGTTTGGAACTGGCCGAAAAAATGCGCGACCAAGCAAAAATGTTCGGCGCGACAATTAAAATGACATCCGCGCAAAGTGTTAAAACACACGGGGAAAGCTTCTCTGTAATAACCACTGGTGGCGACGAATATATTGCGCGTGCGGTGATTATCGCAACAGGGGCCAGCCCGCGCAAAATGCAAATTACAGGTGTCCGGGAATTTTTTGGTCGCGGGGTATCTTATTGCGCGACTTGCGATGGATTTTTTTATACAGATAAAGATGTCTTGGTAATTGGTGGTGGAAATTCTGCGTTAAATGACGCTTTGTATCTGGCGAATATCGCGCGCAGCGTAAAAATAATTTATCGTCGTGATACTTTTTCGCGGGCGGAAAAAATTCTGTCGGACCGCGTGAATGACACGAAAAACATATCTGTTTTGTGGAATACCGAATTGACCGAGGTCGGGGGCGATGCGTCTGGCGTTACATTTGCAAAAACATCAAATATGGAACAAATTGAATGCGATGGGGTATTTATTGCGATTGGACACGAAGCAAACACAGACTTTCTGGGCGAAGAATACAAACGCGATAATATGGGGCGCATAATTGCGGGCGACCTGCCGCGCGGAATCTTTGTCGCGGGTGATGTTCGCGCCGGGATAAAGATGCAGGTTGCGACAGCGGTTGGGACTGGGTGTGATACGGCAATGGACGCAATCGCATATTTGAACTCTGTAAAATAAAAATGCGGTTAAAACCGCATTTTTATTTTCCGTTTATTGCGTTGAACTTTTCATCATCAACCATAACAAAGTAATTTCCATTATCATTTATAACTTTTGGGGTGGCGGATTTTTTAGTGTTCGCAGTCCAATAAATTTTTCCATTTTTTGCATTTAATGCGTATAAAATTTTATCCACACTATTCACAAAAACAATATCATTTAATAAAACAAAGTTTTTATCCGTGGATAAATTTGCGCACCATTTTTTGTTTCCATTTTGTATATTTAACGCGCAAAATTCCCCACCCAATCCCCCAACAAATAACAAATTATTATTCGCAATTGGCATCGCCGTTATATCCACTAAACGAGACCCACCCAACATATTGGAATTTTTATAAACATCGGCAATCCATAAAATTTGACGATTGCGAGGATTTATTTTTGCAACTTCTCCAGTGGTCAGCGCCGCATAAACAAAGTTTTTATAAAATACAGGATAACGCGGTGTATCTATCTTTTCATTTGTTGCAAAACCCGCAAAGATTTTTCTGTCCGGATTTCCGTCTTTTTTCTCAAAAACTTCGTTATCCAGGGTCTGCACAAATTTGTCTGTAATTTCAGGTGTTATAATTTTTGCATTTGCAAATTCAGACATTGGAATATCCCCAATAGTTTCAACACCAACCGAATCAAATACTGGTGTCCGCGCGCCTGGCAAAATCGGGTCCGAAGACGAACACGCCGAAACAGCAATCATAACCAACAAAACAGATATTATTTTTTTCATTTTTACTACTTTATTATTTGTGCAATTGCGCGGATATTTTCAGGGGTATTTTTATCAGATATAATTTCATCTATGATTTTATTTGCCGCCGTCGTATCATCAGACGCGATATATTTTTGCGCAACCATTATCATCGCAGTATAATACACAGGTGATTTTTTTGTCATAGCGGGACGCATAAATTTTGCGAATTCGTCTGCGCTCATTTTATCGCCATTTATTGTTGCCAAACGAACCCTTGCCAGGTCGCGGAAATCACGCGTTGCGCCACCCGTCGCCAGTTGTGCCAATTTTTCGGTTCCGCGTCCTGCCTGGATATCTATCATCGCAGATTCAAACAATGCCAAATCCGACATTCCGTTTGATACTTTTTCTGCCGCCATTTGATACA
This sequence comes from Rickettsiales bacterium, assembly GCA_031262525.1. Lineage (GTDB taxonomy): Bacteria > Pseudomonadota > Alphaproteobacteria > Rs-D84 > Rs-D84 > JAISHM01. Next base: position 72,172 of record JAISHM010000007.1, read on the forward strand.
TTTTTTCTGCGCCCGCCGCGTCCCCAGATGCCTGCAAGGCCAATGCGTCCTCGAACATTTTTGCCTGGGACACTGCACTGCGATACGCAAAGTGTTTATACAATTGGGTACCCGCCACAATCATAACCAGCGCAATCGCACATATTATAATCGCCCGCATATTTTTACGCACAAAATTATAGACTTTTTCTGCGTGCACTTCCTCGCTAATTTCGCGATACAGGGCATCGTCCGAATGGTTATTTACAGGTGCCGGGGCCAGTTTTGTTTTTTGATTTCTGCGCAATATATTTGCCATTTTATTTCCTTTGTGTTTTATTATATATTATACAAATAATAGTAATTTTATCCCGAATGTGCAAGTTGATTTTAACCTGCGTGCGATGTATAATGTATTTATGGATAAAAATTTACCTGTTATTAAAAAAAATGATTTACCGATTATATCGGATGACCGGTCGTTATCGCGATACATAGATTATATCCAACGATTCCCTATTTTATCCGCAGAAACCGAGTATGAATACGCAACCGACTGGACAGAAAACCACAACCCTGCCGCTGCGGAAAAATTGGTTACATCGCATCTGCGTATGGTTGTGGCAACAGCGTATGATTTTAAGAATTATGGCATTCCTTTATCGGACCTGATTGCGTCGGGAAATTTGGGGCTGATGCAGGCAGTGCAAAAATTTGACCCGTCGCGTGGTTATCGCTTTTCAACATACGCGATGTTTTGGGTACGTGCGGAAATGTATGACTTGATTTTATCAAATTGGTCAATTGTAAAAATAGGAACCAGCGCAAATCAAAAACGTGTATTTTTTAACCTGGGACGGGCGCGACGCGCATTGGGAATTATGGACGGGGTGTTGTCGCCAAATCAAACAAAACAAATTGCAGATTATCTGGATGTAAATGAATCTGATGTGTCGCGTATGGCGGGGCGTATGGGCGCGCGTGATGTTTCATTGAATGCTCCGGCACATAATGATTCGGATTCTGACACATCTGATATTTTATCCAACCTGGCGGATACAACCGATTCAATAGAGGACAGATTGGGCGATTATCAGGAACAAAAAAAGGGACGCGAATTATTAAAAAAACATTTGGAAATTTTGCCACAACGCGACCGCGAGATTCTAATTGCACGACGGCTGGCGCGACCCGCACAAACTTTGGAACAATTGTCGGAAAAATATGGCGTATCGCGCGAAAGAATCCGCCAAATAGAAGAACGCGCATTTACAAAATTACAATCGGCAATTCTGGCGGACAAAAAATGAAAAAATTAGTTTTAATTTTTGTGGGGGTATTGTTTTGTGGCGCGGCGAACGCACTGACACACAAAACAGATGACTGGAAATTTAATTTATCTGGCTATGGCACTGGAATGGGTATTTCGTCCAACGAAAAGTCGCAAATTCGTGGGGATTGGCAACTGGTGGGCAGCGCCACATACAGCATAAACAACGATTGGCGCGTGGGCGCGACATTGGGGCACAGCGCATGGAATGTTTTGCGTCATAATATCGTCAAAGATGGATTTGTTTTTATGGAAAATCCGTGGGGCAGGGCCGAGGTTGGAATAACCAGTTCCATTGCCAGTAAATTGGCATTGGGATTACCTGATGTTGGTGGATTGCAATTTAATCGTAATTTTTGGGTTCTGCGCAATGTTGATGCCGAAAATATCTTGTGGAAGAATTCGGTTTATGATGGGTCGGGGGAATATCGGATAAATTTGGCGTCCCGTCCGGGTGATATTCAATATGGATTATCTGTGGTACCGCGTGGGCGGAGTTTTAACACCTCTGTTGACGCGGGATTAAAATATAAAATAGGCGACGGCAAAACAAAATATGCGTTATCATTCGGCGCAATGTTTATGGATTCACCCGATGGCTTTAATGGGAATGATTACGCGCCAAAGGTTTTTTCAGATTGGCGCGCGGGGGTGTCGCTTGGGCTGAATATCCAGTATAATAGTTTTTTATGGGGACTGACCGCGACAGCGAATTACGACCAAAATCCACGCGGTGAATTATCAGACGGGATTGGGATTGGGTCTGGTATCAGTTATGACTTATTATCTTGGTCGGCGTCATTATCGTATAAATTTTCACAAATTGGATTGTTTCATAGCGGCGAGAACAATTGTTTTGCGCATACTGGCGTGGCGTCTATCCGATACAAAATAAACCAATTTTGGACTGTGTGGGTATCTGGTGGCGCGACGCGAATGCAAAAAACACATCCATTTATTGCGGGTGGTATAACACTGAAATTTTAATTTTTTTTTATGGCTAAATTTGATATAATTAGCCTGTTATGATTATGCGAATGTTCGGCATTGCGGCCATGTTTTTTTGTTTATTATCACAAACATCTTTTGCAAATGAAGATGCACTGGATTCCGCTTTGCAGAATGCGAGAACCAGTTGCGCGGGTATTTCTGATGAATTTGATAAATTAAAAACTTTGGCGGGGATAAATACCGCGATAACGGGCGTTGGGACACTGGCGGGGGGGGGGGCGGTTGCAACAGGATTTGTAAAGCAGTCGCGGGACGCGCAAATTGCAAAATTGGAAATGGCAAAACTTACCAAAATATCCTATAATAATAATTCTTCCTATAATGCCAGCGCCACTGATGTAAAATCTGCAATGAATTCGTATTACGAAAAACATAAAAACGACACCCCCGAACAGATAGAGACCGAAATAGATAAATTGACCAAACAATCCAAAAACTTGGGTAATTGGCGCACTGGATTACTGGCGGGCAGCACCGCTACAAACATTGCGGGCGCGATTATCGCGGGTAATAATCGTGCGTCCAGTGATTTACACGGCGCGGTCGCGGATTGTAAATCGTCGGTATCTGCGTTGCGCGGCGCGTATATGCAGGCGAGATTAGATGGCGCAAACACAAAGAAAATTGAACAGGCAATAACAATAGTTTCAGAATGCGGTAAATGGGAAAATACCGATATATCAAAAATAGATAATCGCGCGACGGGCGCTATGTGGTCATCGGTGGCTGGCGCAACGCTGGGAACCGCGGGAACAATCACCAGCGCATTTGCAAATACCGATAAAACTCGAAACGACGATTCCGACAACGGAAAACAAAAAGAAAAAAATCTGAATACGGCATCAAATGTTTTGGCGATTGGAACAACAGCGGCATCGCTGACCGCGACTATATTCAATGCGACACAAATCGCGGCAATTAAAAAGGCGTCTGCTGTGGCGGATGAATGTCAAGAGGCATTGCAATGAAAAAATTACTGATGTTATTTTTTATTGTTTTATTTGCAATCCCAGTATTCGCAGATGATGTCCCTACCGACCAAGATAACTTATTTTTCAGCGCGGAAAATGTAAAGGGCGCAATCGTTGATTTTGTCCCAGAAAAAAACCAAGAAAAAGTTGCAAATTTATACGAAGAATTGATGAATCAAGAAAATGGGAAAATGTCAATTGAAAAATTATTTTTGATTTGTCGTGCTGCGGGTTTTAATACTTATCGCGTTGATGGTTATAACAAGTGCGCTGAATTTATCGGACAAATGTTAAACGATGTTGATGCTGATTATGAATTGGCAATGGGAATGTTTTGTCCTGGGCCCGATGAAAACGGAAAAAATCCGAATGGTTTACAATCTATTACCGACCAAACACAAATTGGGGAATTTTGTATCAGCAGTAATATAGCCGCAGGTGAAGTTATATTCCGAAAAGATAATAAAACTTGTACATGTTTGGCGACAGCATGCAACCCAGGCTTTGGATTTAATAATGGTCGTGAAACGCGCAGTGGCACCTGTATGAAAATAATTGGTCCAAAACCAACCACCCGTAAAGAATTCAAGAAAGACTCTAAAACAGACACACTTGAAAAGTGTAAAAATTTTTGTATCAGCGATGCCCAGGCAAATGATTACAATGTTATAAAGATTCAACTGAATCACAAGGACAACAAATGTATCTGTAATCCAAACACGATTGACGACGAACGCGGCGAAGAATTACGCGCGGCGGCATTAAAGTCTTTCAAGGTTTGTGGGGTAGACAAGGGTCGCACTGGTGGTAAAGAAATCTGTGTTCTGGATATATTTAACAACACAAATGTTGGACAACTCCAAGCAGCTGGATTGGCGCGCGAATATGCACGTATAAAATATAACGATACAATACAATGTGAAACGCAATATCGTGAATCTGGTAATGATGATTATATCCGCTGCCACAGCACAAAAAAAGGTGTAAAAAATTATTATGAATTTAAGTTTGACGATGTCACAGAAAGTATAGATGGACAAATCAAAGCGGATACAGTTGCCGGGATTTGCGCGCTGCATAACCTGGGCGAATATAGTGGGATTGGTTGCATTGTTAAAAATAACGAAAAACTTTGTACTGGGAAACTGGCACAATCTGCAAAAGAATTTGGTATGTCTGTAAAGTTTTCTGGACATACATGTGATATATTGGACAGACAACTTGCGCGCGAAACTGCTGATAAAGAACTGGCCACATTAAAAAATATTGACCCACGTATATTTTATGATGGAATCCAAATTCAGGGTTCTGCGAATATTGTTTCACAATTACGTACTTATGTTCAAAAAATGGGATATCCCGCTAAAAAATTCACATGTGATTCTGGTGTTGGAAAAATTAAACGTGGCACAACAAGTTTAATGGAATATGTTACTGGAAATACTGATGATGTTCTGCGTTGTTATGTTGATGATATGCCTGTTGATTTTGTGTTTGACGATTTTTCAGAAAGTTGGCTGTATGTTAGAGAGGCTGGCGAATCAGGTATTGGTTGTATCGGTGTCGGTGGAAAATACGCGAATGAAAAATGTTATGGTCTGAATCAACAACAATGCACGGACCTGGACCGGGGGTTAAAGGTAAAACACCCCGATATGGGCGGGACAAAGTGGGAAGGCGGACAATGCGTCCTGCGCGATGCTAAACAGGCCGCAAAATATGATATTGCAATCCAGGTTGGTGGTGCGCTTGTGGCGGCGGCCGATTGTTTGCTTTTAACCAAGACTGGTTGCGCGATTCTTGCGGTGGAATATAGTGGTTTGATGATGGAACTGAATACCCAGGATATAATGAAAGATATGGCGGATAAATTTTTAACACAATCTACAAAATGTAATTCTCGCGATTGCGCAAAACAAACAATTAGCACATTGGGGGGACAGGTATTGAGTGTCCAGGAAGCATTAAAACCAGAAACAATTCGCGCAATCGACGAAGAATTTGCGCGCCTGATAACATTATTGGACGACTCAGATGTATCGTTATCGTCAGATTCTGATTATGAAGATATCGTTAAACAACTGGGGGGCGACCCAAATGATTCAAATGGAACAACATTAAAGGTATTAAATAAAATTGGATTGGTTGCGCAATTTACATCTATTGGTATATCGGGATTTCGTTTAACAAGTGGCGCAATACAAAAACTAATTTCGCGCAGTGCGGCAAAATCCGGCACAAAAACCGCCGCCGCTGCCAGCAAAGTAAAAGTATTTAATTCTGCGGGTAAAGAAGTTGCAAAAAATTCAATGCCGCGACCATTGAACCAAAAAAATATAGATGAACTTGATAAGATAAATCAACAATTAAAAACTGCAACTGGACAGGTAAAAACAAAATTAAACCTACAGAAAAACACTCTGTTGAACGCGATAAGAAAACAAATGATTGGTGACGGGGTACCGGACGATGAAATAACGGCCGCGCTGGCGCGTTTTTATGATAACCCTCCGCCCGCCAGCGCAGCAGATAATGCGACGCGCGCCGTTGACGATGTTGTGGATAACACCCCACCCGCGCCAAAATCAGAACCAACGCCAGTGGTTAAACCCGTGGATAACACTCCACCCGCACCAAAACCAACACCTGTGCCGATTTCGGAAACAACCACATTACGGACACAGGCCAGCAATACGTTTGATAATTATTTATTCAATTTCAAAAAAAATAATACCACAGCTAGTTTTCCAAAATCAAGAATGACGGACACGGAATGGGCAAAACTAAATAGTGAATTGACGGACGATGGTGTAAAACTAGTCCAAAAAGGTGATTATATGACTTTCGTAAAAACCGCAGACGACGCGCCAGTGGTTAAACCCCGTGGATAACAAACCAACGATATATTTGATAAATTCCGAATACCAAGCCACACTTGACCCAAATAAAATAGATGTATTATTTAATACTACTGGAAACACTCTATCAAAATAACACCCGTATTTTAACCCCGTTTCACGCGGCGCAGGATTGTCATTATTCCGGCCGGCGTCATCCCAGGAATTCGCGATAACGCCGCAATATTTTCAGGACGCGCGCGGGTCAATTTTTCCACCAACTCATTTGTTAAACCTGGTAAATTTTCATACTCAAAATCACGCGGTATTTTTATATTTCTATCCCGATTATAGGTTTCAATCTCACGCGCATTGCGCGCAATATAGCCCGCGTAAAGTTTATCATTTTCAACAACAATTTCTGCGCGCGCATTTAATTTTTTTTCATATTCATCGTGCGCGATTAAACCATTATCTGTCGCCAGTTTTCCCAATCTCTGGACTGCGTTATCCGCGCGCAACGACAATCTATATTCTGCACGCGACGAAAACATACGATAAGGCTCATCAACCCCCAGTGTCGTAATATCGTCAATCATAACACCAATCAGCGAATTAGCGCGTGTCAAATTGAGCGGCGCCCCCCCCGCCGCCGAACCCGCAACCAAACCCTGGGCAGCGGCCTCTTCATAACCACTGGTACCGTTTATTTGTCCCGCAAAAAATACACCCGGATAATCATACGATTCCAGATTAGCATTCAATGCGCGCGCGTCAATCGCATCGTATTCAATTGCGTATCCGTATCTTTCAATTTCTGCATTTTCCAGACCAGGAATTGAACAAATAAATTTATCCTGGACCGCTGCGCCAAAACTGGTTGAAATGCCATTCGGATAGATTAAATCGGAATTTTCCCCCTCTGGCTCTAAAAAAATATGATGTGAATTATGCGCGGGGAAGCGCATTACTTTATCTTCCAATGATGGACAATAGCGCGGACCAGTTCCCACAATTTCCCCATTATACATTGGCGCATCTGTAATACATTCCCGAATAATTTTGTGTGTTTCTTCTGTCGTTTTTGTAATAAAACAATTGGATAATTTATCCCCATCGCTTGCAATTTCTGCACTTGAAAAAAATCCGTGCGACATATCACTGGGTTGAATTTCGCATTTACTGAAATCTATGCTGCGCGCAAAAATTCGCGCGGGGGTCCCCGTTTTCAACCTGATTAAATCAAAACCTGCCGCGCGCAACACACCTGATAAATTTTTGTCTGCATCTTGATAATTTCCATCGTCCATCAAACGCCCAGATTCAATCTTTTCCACGCCCCGATGCACAACACCACATAAAAAAGTCCCAGTTGTGATAACAATCGCGCCCGATTGATATTTATTATTTACAATTTTATTTTTTATATCAAAATCAAAAACAGATTCATAAACAATTGTCAAAGTTTTTAATTTTTTTAATTGCGCTATTACCGCAACGCGATATTTTTCGCGGTCAATTTGCGCCCGCAAGGCGCGCGTTGCCGCGCCATGATTTGCATTCAACATTCGCCAATGAATGGCCGATGCGTCCGCCGCAACCGGCATAACCCCGCCAAACGCGTCGATTTCCGCAACCATTCCCGACTTTCCAGGACCGCCAATACTGGGGTTACAAGACATTGCGCCAATATCTGATGTATTCATTGTAATCAGCAAAGTTTTTTTACCAATGCGCGCCGCGGCGGCCGCGGCCTCGACCCCAGCATGCCCCCCACCAATAACAATTACATCAAATTTGGTCATTATAATTTTTTTAATTTTTTCTTGCGATAATCTTCCAATGAAATAACGCGAGTATCCGAATTTTCAGACCCGGTTTCCAGTGGCAACTCGATATCATTATTTGCAGATTTTTCGTCTTTTTTATTTATTGGATTAAATGGCAGTATAAAATCAACACTGGTATCCTTAAATTCCAACAGCGCGTCAAATGGAATCCGAATATAAAATGGACGCCCGTCAAAGGTCAGTGTTACACCAAATTCGGTATCATTCACATTCAGATTAGAAAAAGCGTATTGCAAAACAATGGTCATAACATTTGGATACCGCATACGCAAGAAATCTGGAATTACAACACCTGGGGTGCGTGTATTAAAAGTTATATAAAAATTAGTATCGCCGTCCAACCCGTTTATCATCGCAAATTGCAACGCTTCGCGGACAACACCTTTTAACGCATTGTTTAATAATTCGCCATAGTTTATTGTTTTCATTTTAAACCTATCTAAATCTGATTGCTTTGTATTTTATAGAAATTTATGATATAATCAACAAATAATAATCGGGAAAATTTTATGGCGGAGAAATTCAGTATTTTATCTTTTTCGGGCAAGGGCAAAGGCCTTAAAATTTTTGATTCGTCCGTCTATAAAGACCACGAAAAGGCACCGATTGCGCGCTATTTTTGGAATATGCGCTATAAAATTTATGTATGGATTGGGTGCGCATTGGCGTTTGCCGCGGCGTTTCCGCTGGAACATTTATGGCGCTATGGCGGGACGCCTGCGACATGGAAATGGATGGGTGTATATTTTACAAATGCTTTTTCCAGTTTTGGTTTGTCGGTAATCGCGGAAATCCCGGCATGGATTTATCGGACTATTTTTTATACGGATATTATGACAATTACCCCGTTGATACCAGTTGCTGTATTTTTCATTTTAACTAATTCTATTTTGTTAGAGGAATTTAACCCCGCTGGTAAGGATACATTAAAAGAAGAATCATCGCGCAAGGCCAATGACGAAGATATAAAAAAGATGGGGCTTTTGTCTGGGTTTATGATGGTGCTGGGCTATTGGAAGAAAAAGCCGCTGATGATGTCCGAAACATTATCTGCATTGTGTTTGGCCCCCCCCGGAACTGGTAAAACCCAAGGGGTTGTGTTACCAACAATTTTTGATAGCACGTCTGTTTCAATGATTATCAACGACCCAAAGCCAGAATTAAAACAAAAATCATCGGCGTATCGTTCAAAAAATGTTGGACCGGTATTTATTATGAATTGGGCGGGTCAGGACGACCCAGCGAATGGAATTTACTATCCATCATGGAACCCATTGTCGCCATCACATGTGCCATTTAATTCCGAAGAGCGGGATTTGTATATTGACTCTATCTGTGCGACACTGATTGCAGAAAAAGCATCATCATCGGCAGACCCTCACTGGACGATTGCTGGTCGTGCTGCGCTGTCGGGATTGGTAAATTTTATGGTGTCCAAGATTGATAAGGCCAAGGCCGATGATTATTTTTATGCACGCTTAAATTCTAATGAATTTGATGGCGAAGATGCGGCATTACTGGGCGAATACTATACAATGATGAATGACCCGAATGCTGATGCTGCGCGCTATGCCTTGGCGAATGGGCAATTGACGGCAATGAACTATGTTCATATTGGAACATGGGCAAAGATTCCGGATAATTGGCTGGGGCGCGAGGCTTCATTCTCTATGATTATGGACTGGTTAAATAAAAGTCAGGTTGCAATTGCCGAAGAATTAGAAAATCGTAAAAAACAAGGCGACCAAATGTTGATGATGGCGGACCCGATGAAGGATGTCTTTCAGGACGCCACGAATGAGGCGATTCAATACGGATATGCGCACCGCGCGGTTTTGGAATTGACACAACTGGCGAATACCCCGGACAAAGAACGCGGCTCTATTATTTCAACGGTATTGTCGGGCTTATCCATATTCCGAAATGCGGCGGTAAAAAATCGCACCAGCCACAGCGATTTTCATTTCAGCGATTTACGCGGAATGATTGACCCAAATGACGGAAAAATGAAACCGGTTACCGTATATCTATCTATAAACCAGGTTGATGCCGATGCGTTAAATCCTATTACGGCTATTTTTGTTGAACTGATGTCGCGCTTTTTAATCGCAAATCCACCAAACGGGGAACACGCGGGTCAGGCATTGGGACCGACACCTGTTTTATTCTTGCTGGACGAAATGCCAAAGATGCAAAAAATGCAGGCAATTATCCAGGGACCCGATATTGGTCGCGGGCAAAAAGTTTCGTATTTAATTATCGGCCAGGATATCCACCAGATTCAAGAAAAATACGGCGCGGACGCGGCGGCAACCATTATTTCAACGACGGCGGCAAAAATTGTATTCCGTCAGAATGACCCAGATACAGCAAAACGATTCAGCGATATGATGGGCGAAAAAGTCAAGGAAGAAACAAAAAAAGACAAAGATGGCAAGGAAACAAAGAATGTGGATAGAAAGCCACTATACAGCCCAATGGATATTATGAAACTGGATGCAAAAAAACAACTGGTTATATTCCAGGGATTTTATAATCGACCGATAGAGGCCGACTATACCCCTGCATACAGCGACCCGCGCCTATCCGCGTTTATGGCGATGGGGGAATGCCCACCGCTGCCGGAATTTTTAATTCCATCACATCACGCGATTATGCGGTACTCGGGTAATCCACGAGTCTATGACACACAAACAAAAACAATCAAAGAATTGTCAGCGCAATGAAAACGCGAATTGCAAAATTCATAGCAGAAAGTGGAATCCATTCGCGGCGCGGCGCGGAACAAATGATAGAGCGCGGATTGGTCTTTGTAAATGATGTGAGAGTGGATAGCCCCGTGTTTTTTGTTGATGGCAGTGAAAAAATAATTGTTGATGGCACGCCAATTACAAAAAAGTCCAAAACGGAAATTTATCTTTTTCACAAACCAATAAACACAATTACATCACGCAACGACCCCCAGGGGCGAAAAACAATTTATGATGCGCTGCCAAAAAAATATCATCACTTACAATATATCGGGCGACTGGATTATAAAACAACTGGTTTATTGTTGATGACCAATGACGGGGAATTGGCGCGTAAATTGACCCTGCCAGAGAATAAAATAGAACGCGAATATATCGCGACACTGCACCCAAAGAAAATAAGTGAAATAAAAAACCAGCGCGTAGCGAATGCCTTGCGAAAGTTTCTATCCCCTATGTCGGATGACGATTCTGTATTTGATTCTGCGCGACACGGAATGAGTGTAAATAAAATCAAATATGCGCCGATGAAAATTGAAATAATTTCGCGCTATCCTTTACAAATAAAATTGACACTGACCCAGGGCAAAAAAAACGAAATCAGAATAGTCTTGGACGCATTGGGTTTTATGGTAAAAAAATTACACAGGATCCGTTTTGGAAAATATGAATTGGGCAAGTTGAAACCCGGGGAAATTATAAATTCCAAACTCTAAATAAAAAAACCGAAATATAATTATATCCCAAAAAAAAATTGTAATTATTACTTGTCATATCATACTAGCATGCTAGTATGATAAATCAACATAAATTATTTACATATAAAATATAATAATAAAGACAAATAATCTATGATATCAAAACATATAATACCATCAAATTTATAATTAAAATATGCTTGCGCGGATGGGTAAATTTTGCTATTGTTTTTAGGCTAAAAACAAAAAGAAAGAAAGGAATTTATCTATGTCTGAAATTATTGAAAATGTATCTGAAAATCGCATCCCAACCAGCGCACTGGAACACGAAATGCGCAGCAGTTTTTTGGACTATGCGATGTCGGTTATTGTTGACCGCGCACTGCCCGATGTCCGGGACGGATGCAAACCTGTACATCGCCGTATTTTGTTTGGTATGAATGATGTCGCCCCTGCAACACGCGCAACGGTTAAATGCGCCCGTATTGTGGGAGAGGTTATGGGTAAATACCACCCACACGGGGATTCCTCTATTTACGAGGCTATGGTGCGTCTGGGCCAGGATTTTTCAATGGGGGCTTGTCTGGTCCAGGGTCAGGGGAACTTTGGCTCTATGGACGGGGACAAGGCCGCAGCAATGCGTTATACCGAGGCGCGCCTGTCCAAACTGGGCGCATCTATGATGGATGATATGGACAAAGATACAATTGACTGGGTTCCAAATTTTGACGGGGGGTTGCTGGAACCTGCGGTTTTGCCGACCAAATTCCCGAACTTTTTGGTAAATGGTGGCAGCGGAATTGCGGTTGGTATGGCGACAAATGTTCCAACATATAACCTGGGTGAGGTTTGTGATGGGGTTCTGGCAGTAGTAAACAATCGCGGAATCACAGACGAAGAATTATTTGGAATTATCCAGGGACCAGACTTTCCAACAGGTGGAATTATTATGGGTCGCGCTGCGGCGTATCGCGCGCATACTACTGGTCGGGGCAGTGTTATTTTACGCGCAAAAACTCATTTTGAAGACCACAGGGACAAGGTTGCAATTATCGTTGATGAAATGCCTTATCAAGTAAATAAAGCCAACCTGATTATTAAAATCGCCGAATTGTCCAAGGAAAAAAGGATAGAGGGCATCGGCGAAATCAGGGACGAAACCAGCAAGGAAGGCGTGCGCATAGTTATTGAATTAAAGCGCGACGCAATTGCGGATGTTGTGCTGAATCAGTTATTCCAATACACAGAATTACAAACCAGTTTTCCGGTCAATATGATGGCGTTGAATCGTGGCCGTCCGATGCTGTTCAATGTGCGTAAAGTTTTGGACGCGTTTATTGAATTTCGCATTGACGTGATTCGCAGACGGACTATATTTGAATTAAACAAGACCAGAAACGCGGCGCATACTTTATTGGGGCTGTCGGTTGCGGTTGGAAATTTGGACGAGATTATAAAACTGATAAAAGAAAGTGAATCGCCAGAGGTCGCGCGTGAGGCTTTACAAGCACGCGGTTGGGCGGCGTCAGATATTGAAAATTATATTAAACTGATTGACGACCCGAATACAAACTATGAAAATGGAATGTTTTATATGTCCGAAGACCAGGCGCGGGCAATTTTGGAATTGCGTCTTCATCGCTTGACTGGATTGGAACGCGAAAAAATCCACGCGGATTTGGTGGAATTGGGCGCAAAGATAAAAGAATCATTGGAAATTTTGGGCAGCCATGAAAAAATTATTCAGATTATTCGCTTTGAGACAGCGGCTGTTCGCGATAGTTGGGCGGTTCCGCGTAGAACACAAATTTCCGATGCCGAGGTTGATATAGACATGGAAGACATGATAGCGCGCGAAGATATGGTGGTAACCGTGTCTAATACGGGCTATATCAAACGTGTTGCACTGGATACTTATCGCGCACAAAAACGCGGGGGCAAGGGACGCAATGCAATGACAACCAAGGATGATGACTATGTTGCGCAATTGTTTGTCGCAAATACTCATACGCCGCTGATGTTTTTCAGTTCTCGCGGAATGTGTTATCGCCTAAAAACATATAAGTTGCCCGAGGCTGCGGCCAGCGCCAAGGGTCGTCCATTGGTGAATTTGTTACCATTGACAGCGGGCGAAACAATCACTGCGATTTTACCAGTTCCTGAAAATTCCACAGAGTCTGGAACATTTATGATGTTTGCGACATCTATGGGAACAATTCGTCGGAATGATTTTTCTGATTTCGAGAATATCCGCGCAAATGGAAAAATCGCGATGAAACTGGACGAAGGGGAAAGTTTAATCAGCGTTATGTTATGCAACGAAAATCAAGATGTATTTCTATCAACATATCGTGGACGTTGTATCAGATTCCCAGTATCCGAAATTCGCGTTTTCGCCAGCCGTAATTCAACCGGTGTGCGCGCGATTAAAATGGGCGCAGACGATAAAATAATTGGTATGGCAATGCTGAATCATTCGGACGCAGATTCTGAAACGCGCGCGGCGTATATTAAACAGAGCAGGGCCATGCGACGCGCAGAAAGCGCGGACGAAGAAATCGGCGACGAAGTAGAAGAAACAAATGTTGTCCTGGGCGAATCTGTTATGGCAGATATGGCGGCAAACGAGCAGTTTATTTTAACAATCTCGGAAAATGGGTTTGGAAAACGCACCAGTTCATATGAGTTCAGAATTACCCATCGTGGTGGCAGTGGCATTACCGCAATTAAATTGGGCGGAAAAAATACAGCGGTCGCGGGCAGTTTCCCGATTTTGGACGGCACAGATGTTATGATGGTAACGGACGGGGGTAAAATTATCCGAACGCCAGTGGATGCAGTGCGAATTGCAGGACGCTCTACGGCGGGCGTAACATTGTTCAAGACCGCGGACAACGAACGCGTCATCAGCGCCACCGCAATTGAAAAAGAAGAAGAAGAAGAAGAGAGCGAAGAAGAGGGAGCGATAGTTAATGCCGAATAAATACCATAAATCTTCTTGCAATTTTAAATCTCGTCGGAAATCAAATAGCACTTTTGTTGCTTATATTGATGAATCTGGGGATTGTGGATTAAAAGGAAATGCTGGTAGTAGCCAATGGTTTGTTATGTCTGCATATATTGTTCCTATATCCCAAGACATTTTATTAAATCGCTATTGTGTTGATATAAAAAATAAAATTGCGTCCGGGCTGAAAGAAATACATATGAAAAAAATGTCTTATGAAGAACGAATGTTTGTGAATAATGAAATAAAAAACATACCACATAGTAGATGTATAACTGTTTTATCACACAAACAATCTGCTTTGGGACGATTTCAAAATTCTGATACTTATTATAATTATATTGCACGACATTTGATTGAAAAAATAACAAAGTGTTGTTCTGATTGGAGAACAACGAATCCTGGTGGAGACGGGTGTGTTAGAATAGTATTCTCTCACAGAAAACATATGAATTATGAAAAATTCAGGCAATATTTAAATAATTTGAAATATAACGAATTAAAGAATCGTCTTGAATGTGGTATCAATTGGAATCTTATAAAGATAGATGAAACTCAAGACTCTCCTTCTGTAAAATCTGCCGGATTACAATTTGCGGATGCTGTTGCTCATTCATTTTTTAAAAATGTAGAAAAAAACAAATATGGGATGGTATTGCCTGATTTGCATAAGTTTTTTTGTGATAAAATATATAACCATAATAGAATTGTAAAAGGCTACGGATTAACTATTCTTAATGAAGATAAAATACCAAATAATGAAAAGCCGGAATTTTTTAATAAAAAATAGCGAACCCCCAGAGACATTTCCTTGTGGAAAGCGCAATCTCATGACTGCAAGTCTTTTATTATTAACTGGCGTTGTTCGCTATACAATATATTATATTAAATCAAACCGAATGTCAATAAAAAACTTGACTTTACGGGAATGGCTGTTTTTATATCGTTTTACTGCCGATTCGTGAGTAACTAATAACTTTATATGACAATAATGACGCGCAAATGCGCGTCATTTTTTTTAAGTTTCTTTATTCTTATTGGTTTCTATTTTATTTATGTTTTTACTTTTATCCCGATTGCAATTTATCAAAAAAGGATTTATACTGATATCTATGAAAAAAACAAAAAAAATTTTCCGATATTTGTTACGCGCTTTGTTTTGGGCGGTTTTAACCGGAATAATTTTACTGACCATAATTGTCGTGCGCTATGGCACGGATTTACCGGATTATACAAAACTGGCGACTTACGCGCCGCCGGTCGCAACACGCCTGTATGCGTCGGACGGCAGTTTGCTGATTGAATATGCCGAAGAAAGACGCGTATTTATTGACTATGCGGACATTCCACCACAATTGGTCAATGCGTTTATCGCGGCCGAGGATAAAAATTTTTGGCATCACCCGGGGGTTGATATTTTGGGAATTATTCGCGCTGGAACAAACAACATTATTTATATGTTCGGCGGAAATACGAAATTTACGGGCGCATCAACGATTACTCAACAGGTTGCAAAAAATTTCTTTTTAACAAATGACCGCACTTTTTCAAGAAAAATACGCGAGGGGATTCTGGCACTGAAACTGGAACGCGCTTTTTCCAAAGAACACATTATGACCCTGTATCTGAATCAGATATTTTTGGGTGCGCGCGCGTATGGTATCGGCAGCGCATCACTGATGTATTTTAATAAGCCTGTATCCGATTTAACATTATCCGAGAGCGCATTCCTGGCATCACTGCCAAAGGCACCAAATCAACGGGACAAGGCGATTGTGCGTCGCGACTATGTCCTGCGCCGTATGATGGAAGAGGGTTTTATATCGCGCGACGAAATGAAAGTGGCGCAAACCGAAG
>JAISHM010000004.1 GCA_031262525.1 Rickettsiales bacterium
AAAATGAAATTATTACAACCTGGAATAAGGTTGCGCAAAAACTGATGGTGGATATGATGGATAATACGGTGCCTCCGTTTTCTGTGGCGGCTGGGACGCGGATTACTGTATTTTCACCACGTGATTTAATTGTAAACTTCTGCGACAAAGTCGGTGGGGCATGCGGTGTTGATGGCGATGGGAAACCGATAAATTTGACGGCATCATCCTATGCAAAAGCGAAAGCATCAGATGCAAAACCTAAATATAACGATGGCTCTTGGGCGGGTCAGGTCCGCAGTTTTAATATGGAACAATATTGTGAAAAAAATGGGACAACTTATACTGGGGGATTGACCAGCTCGACCACAGCAGAGACATTAATACAGGCAGGTATTGACTATCGCACGGCGGTTGCGTATTGCCAATCACTGCAATACACGGCAATAAACAACGCAAAGCAAGAAGCGTATTATAATTCGCAAATTGGGACTCTGCCGGCGATGGGAACGACGGAATATAATCAACAGGTTTTGGGTCTGGAATATAACGCAGACGGCACAATAAAAAATCCATTTGCAAAAGAAGTCGTGCCCGCAGCAACAACCACAACGACCAGCGCATTGACCTGCGAAGACGGGGCGTTGCCAGACTTGAACGGATGCTGCACAGGAGAGGTTTATACCGATATGGGCGACCAAGGCTTTAATTGTTGTCCGTCCAGTGGGGGCGATTGTTTTCCTCCATTGTTATAATATGATTCCCCCGCCCCAGGGGGCGGGGATTTTTATATCGGTGTTATGTTGATTCATAGCAGACGAATTACACTGAATCTTTTTATACAACCCTTCGGGGGTGATTACGAATGGGGCGCGAATCCCCAGCGCTCGCTTTGCAAATGATACACATGACCGGGGGCTCCGCACGGATAACATTTGCACTTTGAACCCTGCACTCGGAACATTTACGAACACCCATCCATACGA
The DNA here is from genome assembly GCA_031262525.1 of Rickettsiales bacterium. Classification (GTDB taxonomy): domain Bacteria; phylum Pseudomonadota; class Alphaproteobacteria; order Rs-D84; family Rs-D84; genus JAISHM01. Next base: position 966 of record JAISHM010000004.1, read on the forward strand.
TACCAGGATTTTTAAATCCCGTGCGCGCAGAAAAACAGGCGACACGCGCCCACCACCAACCACAAACATAACATAATCATATTTACAATCTGAAATCTGAACTTTTATTATTATGGCGCAATGACGAAATCGGCGACAAAATAATCGCGCGGGGATGCTGCGTCCCGAATGAGTAAAACCAATTATCATTTTTTCTCTTTTTTGTTGTTATTGCCCTGCGCCCCCATAAATTTGGGGGCGCACAAATTTTTATTCATTCAATCCAGCCTTTTTGTCGCGCTGCGCTTTCAATCGTGTTTATCGCGTCGCGCCACTGGTGTGCCGCACTATTTTCCGCCCAGATATAATGATTAGGGGCGCGATGTTTATCACCAAATTCCTTTAACACCGACAATTGCCCGTCGGTTAGTTTTCCAGACAAATATAAACGCGTTATTAAATTTTCTATATCAAATGCTTCACAAACATAGATATTATGTGCCGCGCGCATCCCAGGCATAGTTCCAACCCGCGCATTATCACGATTGCGACAGCGTAAAAACCAAAACCACAGTTGTTCCGCGTCACGAAACTTTTTTGCAAATTTATCGGCTGAATTGTCATAGTATTTTATATTTGTTTTCATTTTTTTCTCCTGAAATTTCCCCTGCTTTATTGCTGGGCTTTTATTCCTATACAAAAAATGATTGAATAATCGCAAGTAATACAACTATATAAAGAATACACCCCTAATAATTAGCGTTATTTTAATAATTTAAGCGAATTTTTCACGCCCTGCGCGAATCGCTAAAAAATGGTAGTTGATACGCTCGCCCCGTCGGCTGACGCCGCCACCCCGCCCCCGGGGGCGGGGAATTCACATCGGCGTTTGTTTATCTTTTGTTTTTCTCTCGGTATAAAATTCCCCGTCCGAACTCGGTCTAAAATTCCCCGTCCGAACTCGGTCTAAAATCCCCGCCCTTTGGGGGCGGGGTGGATTACGAGCAAAGCGAGTAAGACGGGGCGGGGGAACCGCCCCAGAAAAAACTCTATAACCACAAATCTACTCTTTGCAGTTATACCTTATCCAATACCCCGCAGGAATTTAACTTTGTTGTTGTCCTTTATAAAGGACGACTTTACCATATCTTGACTGGTTCCCCCGCCCCGTCGGCTGACGCCGCCACCCCGCCCCCGGGGGCGGGGAATTCACATCGGCGCTTGTTTATCGTTTAGTTTTTTACTCGGTCTAAAGTTCCCCGTCCGAACTCGGTCTAAATTACCCGCTTGAACTCGGTCTAAAATCCCCGCCCTTGGAGGCGGGGTGGATTACGAGCAAAGCGAGTAAGACGGGGCGGGGGAACCGCCCCAGAAGAAACTCTATAATCACAAATCTACTCTTTGCAGTTATACCGTATCCGATGCCCCGCAGGAATTTAACTTTGTTGTTGTCCTTTATAAAGGACGATTTTACCATATCTTGACCGGTTCCCCCACCCCGTCGGCTGACGCCGCCACCCCGCCCCCACAGGGCGGGGAATTTCAGACAGGGCTCTGGCGGGGATTTTACATTATACGATACTCACCATTAAAAAATCGCCGCAGAGGCGGCGATTTTGATTATTGACCCGGCATAATTCGTTGCTGATTATTTTTTTTCGAATCTATCTCTGATTGCGCATTACGCAATGCGCGTGTGTATGCGACCAAACAATTTGATACTTCCGCATTTGTTAAACCAGTGCAAGCACTGGGCTTTGGTTTATTAGTTCCAACGAATATATCAATATCTTTTTCCAGTTGTTTGCGCACCGCGGTTTTATTCCCGGATTGATTCTGGACCAGTATATTATAATTTTCACGCAAACACTCTAAAACCTGGGGGTCGGTGGATACATTATCACAATTACGAATTCCCGCCAATGTCGCCGATGATGACAACGACCCGCCGTCTGTATCGGCACCCGCTTTTTCCAATGACGCCATCAAAACCGCTTTTTCCATCTGGGTTTGTATGCGTTTAATCGTTGATTTCAAGAAATCGTATTGTAATTTCATCTGTTGTGAAATAAGGGTCGTTTTCAACGCAATCGCCGAATTCATTATTTCGCGCCCCTCGGTATCGGTCGGATTAAATTTGTTGCCTGTATTATACGCATGCGTTGAACACAGAACAAATGATGGGTCAATATAATCCGCATTATTTTCATCACAAACATTCGCGAAAGAGCCAGTTATAACACAGAAACACATTGCAAAACACGCAATCAAAAATCGTCCGTTAAAAATGTTTTTTATGTTTTTCATTATTGCAATTTTATATTTCTAAATTTATTCAATTCCTGTTGCGTAGTGTTTGTTAAACCCTCAAAAATTTGTATTCCCCCGGTCCCAGACGAAGAAAACAACGCCCCCCCCACTTTTTGTTCCAGCGTCGTCGGTCCCATCAAAGGGTTAGAAGTTCCCAATATCGCCGTGGACGTTGTTGTTTGGTTTCCTGTTATTATTGAAACACTGGGCGCACTGGATGTCTGACTTGTATTTTGTTTTATAGTTGTTTCGGTAACACAAATATCATCATTCGCCAGATTTTTTTTGTTGATATAACGTTGTAATTTTGCCACCCCACTATCCCCTAAATTACAATAACCGATTACATTGGTATAGTCACCGTTTATGGGGATATTTGGCGCGTCAGATTCTATGATTCTGCGCAACATCTCTATATCTGTTGCCCCCTCACTTTTATTTATAGAACGGAATAATTTCGCGTTCGTCAGAACATCAGAAGCGCACGCAACCCGTATTCCGCCATCGTTCCCAGATTCCATATCCATCCATACGCGTTTAACCTCTGCCTGGTCGGCCAAAACCTCTATCAGGGTGCAATGAGACTGCTTCGCCTTCACCTTGCTATCTTCATCTTTTTCTACTTCGTAAAAACTATCTTTATTCCCATTTGTGTCGGGTATCCGTTCACATAAATACTTACCCCACGAATTACACGACCCGTTCAGCAGTTGATAAATATCAGACATATCAACCCCCAACGCTTGTGCCATCATCAACGCATCGTATGTTTCCGATAGGGTTGTTTCATACGGCTCGAAAAATCTTTCTGCTTTGTCCTTGAACGCCTTTACACGTTTTGGTCCCGTGCAATTTTCGCCATTTTTATCACACCCCGCATACGAAAAAGCATTTTTCATCGCATTTTCCACAGCCTTTAACGATGTTTCCGCATTTTCCAATTTTTCAATAATTTGATTTCCGATTTTTTCCCGCGCAATCGTATCAGCCGAGACCCCAACCACACTTTGTTGTGCCGCAGTTTGCGCTGCTACTTGGGCGGCTGCTGCGTTTGCGGCGGCTGCTTGTTCCTCTAACAATTTTTTCTGTTCAGCCAGGGCCTGTTCTTGCGCGGCCGCACTTTGTGCCGCGCTGTTTTGCATTTGCTGTTGCATTTCCTGCATCTGTTGTTGCATTTGCGCCATCATCGCCGCCGACTGGTCGTTTTGCACGGACGCCGCGTTTGCCGCAGCAGCAGCGTTTTGCGCTGCGATTTTTGCGTTGGCCGTGCTTACCATTTGGGCCGCCAAAGTATTTACCAAATCATCACCATACTGGGCGCAAGACTGGTTCGCTGCCACACACCCACGCACAATCGGAATCGCCAAATCCATTGTAGTGCAACCCGCACACTTTGGTGTCGCACACCGCTGAATCAACGCATTACAATTTCCAAAATTCGTCGCCGCACCCGACGCCCCCGGGTTTTGATTCATCATAGAATTCCACTGATTGTTATTCAGCGCACCTGTATTTCCCGTAAAAGTCGTGCGATTTCCGGTCAATCCGCCCGCATTTGCCACCGCCGGTCCCGGCCCGCCAATGGGCGAATCCGCGCGCGCCGATATTGGCAAAATCGCGCATAACAAAACAGCCCCGAAAAAATGCAGTAATTTATTCATCTCTCTGTGCAATTATATCACAAAAAGTATAAAGCGCAAAGGTCTTTTTTTAACTCATAATCGCGGAAAAAGTCGCCTCGGATACCTTTTTACCGCTGACCATTGCAATCCCGTAGAATTTATAAAAATTCATTTTCTTTGCCAAAATTTCAACATGCAATTCCAATTTATCCCCGGGTTGCACAATATGCGAAAACTTTATCTTTTCCATCGTTGTAAAATACCCCAGGCGGTCCGCGCGACTTTCCCCCAAAACCTTGAACACCATAAAGCACGCCGTTTGCGCCAACGCCTCTATCTGTAAAACCCCTGGCATTATTGGGTTACCCGGAAAATGCCCCGCGCACCAGAACTCATCGGGACGCACATATTTTATTCCGACCGCGCTAGTGTCTGTAAATTCGCGAATTTCATCAACCATTCGCATATCACCACGATGTGGAATTACGGCCTCGACCCCTTTTGTATCTATCATTTTTTCACCTGTAATTTTTGATTATTTTTTAATCAGTTTTTTAAGGGTTGCGTGCATACGCATAAACTCATTCCCAGGGGTCGCCGGATAACCCATTGCGCGCGTGCCATCTGCAACATCACGAAAGACCCCGCTGTTTGCCCCTACCTCGGCATCATTGCCTATTTTAACCCCATTTGCAATTCCGACATGTCCCGCCAGCATTGCGCGGTCGCCAATTTTAACACCACCCGCAATTCCAACGCCGCCCGCCAAAAAGCACTCTTTCCCAATCACAACACCATGCGCAATCTGGCACAAGTTATCTATTTTTGTTCCGTCGCCAACAATCGTATCCGTCATCATTCCGCGGTCAATGCAAGAATTCGCACCAACCGAAACACGATTCCCCAGCGTCACGCGCCCCATATGCGGTATAAACTCATTTTTGCCATTTTGACGGGTAAAGCCAAATCCGTCCTTGCCTACAACCGCGCCCGAATAAATCACGCAATCCGCGCCGATTGTCGCGTTTTCAATATGCGCGCCCGCATGCACAATCGTATTTTTCCCCAACACCACACCGCGACCAATAAACGCGTTCGGATAAATTTTTACACCTTCTTCCAGCACGGCATCGCGTTCAATCGTAACAAACTGCCCGACATAGTTTGTATGCCGTTTGCGAAAAAACACCCCGCGGTCAATAAATGCAGAAAAGTGAATCCCGCGCCGTGGTTTCTCGCGATAAATTTCCCCAATAATTTTTATAATATCGCGTCGCGGCGAATCCGTAATCAGCAGCGTCGCCCCCGCTGGCGCAGACTTTACATTTTCGCTTTGCACCAAAATCACCGATGCGCGCGTTTCTTTTAATACCTCTATCGGTAAAATCCGAAACGCCTCGGAATTTCGTTCGGTTGAATAAAACGCCAAATCCCCGGGGCGCGCGTCCGCAATCGGCGCAATCCCAGAAATTACGATATTTCCATTACCCTGCAATTTCATACCGAATTTTTTTGCCAACGCGGCCGCCGTTGTCTTTACCGCCCGCGGACCAAATAAAAGTTTTAATAATTTTTTCATAGCAGATAAACTTTACAAAATAATTTTTAATTTTACAAGCAATTACTCAACAAATCCTGGACCGCGCGCACATCCGCCATTACATCAACAGACACCGAACGATTCAGCCCGTCATAATAAGAATACTTTAATTCCATATCCGCGTGGTCATCAAATGGGGACAATAACGCATCAAAATAATCATATCGCGAACAAAGGCACGAATCCCGCACCCCCGCCACCATTTGCGTTGTATCGTCATCGCCCGAAATTTGGTCAATTTCATCGTCTGACAATATTAAACAATTATCCGTCAGTCCGTAAAAATTCGCGTCATCAACCATAAAGCGATACAGCGCGCCCGCGCTTGCGCCTGCGCGGCGCAGTTTATTTTCAATCCCCGCCGCGCAACAAACCCGCGACGCATTCATCAACGATTTATACCGCGCCAATAATTCATGTGATATATTTATCCCCGCATCTAATTCGCGTGTCGGCAAATAAATAGTTTCGGAAATAGTTGGTTTAGCCGCCCAAACCCCACACCAAATGGGGTCGTCAAAAGGACACACCGAATCGGCGGCGAACGCACCACACATCGGCATTACCAATAAAAACGAAGAAAATAAAATCCGTAAATTCATAACATATATTTTATCACATTTATCCAAGAAAACAAAATGCGTATTTCCGCTTGCGTGGTTGTGGATATTTTGATAAAATATGGAAAGAAGGAAACAGGAAAATGAGAAAAAATACCAAATTTATTACCCCTTTGGCGGTCGCATTTGTGGCGGGTTTTGCTATTTTCGGGGGGGGGGCGAATGCCGCCATTACCTCTAAGGATTATGTAGATAGAAATCTGGATACAAAATTGAATAAAGTGGGCGCGGGGACAGGTACCCGAACTTATATTATAAATCCCGACGGAACCCAAACAGTAAGACAAATAACATCAACAATTAATGAAACAACATTAAGCAGTTATCAACTGGCAAATACTGTTGCAGTAAAAAACTATGTAGATTCTGCAATTCCCGATGTTTCGGGTAAGTTGGATAAAGTAACAACAACATCTAGTAATAATCAAATATACATTAAAACCACTACTGGTTCCCAATCTATGACAAATATGTTAGGCACAATAACAGAAACTGGTAATGGTATTCCAAACAATGTTGCTGTTTATAATGCTGTATCGCCAAAACTGGATAAGGTTACCAGCACATCTGATGATACGCGGGTTTATGTAATAAATCCCGACGGCACCCAAACAACAATGACCATTCGGTATTAAATATTCTATATAAAACGCTATGCAGGTTCCCCTCCTATGGAGGGGTGCGGCGAAGCCGTGGGGTGGTTTAGCCAAATTCTTACATTTGATTTCAACCCTTATTATATCATCCCCCGCACTGAATTGTAAAAACGATTGATAATCGTTTTTACAAGAACTGGGTTCATTGCCCCGCAGGGATTTTTTTTTAATTTTGTCCTTTATAAAGGACAAGTGGGCAATTGATATTTTTTTCTTGAACTCTATAACCACCCCGGCACTTCGTGCCACCCCTCCACAGGAGGGGAACTTACCCGCCCCCTGGGGCGGGATGGATTCGGCCTGCCCGCCGAAGTTTTAACGAAGGTGGGGGCGGGGGAACCAGTCGAGACAACAAAAAAACCGCCCAAAGGCGGTTTTTTATTGCGAAAATTGCGGCGGTTTTTGTGTTTATGAAATGTTTAACTCTGGCGACGACCTACTCTTCCGTGGCTTAGGCCAAAGTACCATCGGCGATACGGGGTTTCCCTGTCTGGTTCGGAATGGAACAGAGGGTGGCTCCCGCTCTATAATCACCAGAATTAAACATTCCAATCGTAATAATCCCTATATCAAATCAATTTTGGATAGTGAAAACCACTACCCCGCCACTTCGTGGCACCCCTTCGCCAGCGAAGGGGAATTACAACATACTATTCAAGCATTGTTTGATTTCCCAAAGCATAGCCTTGGAAAATCAAACAAAGATAAAAAGTCAATCGTCCGATTAGTATTGGTGCGCTGAACCCCTCACAGGGCTTACACGTCCAACCTATCAATGTCCTGGTCTGGAACTGGACTGATGGGGATATCTTATCTTGCGACCAGCTTCCCGCTTAGATGCTTTCAGCGGTTATCTGTTCCGAACATAGCTACCCTGCAGTGCCGCGGGCGCGACAACAGGTACACCAGTGGTTCGTTCGACCCGGTCCTCTCGTACTAAGGTCAAGTTCGCTCAAATATCCAACGCCCACAGTAGATAGGGACCTAACTGTCTCACGACGTTATTAACCCAACTCACGTACCGCTTTAAATGGCGAACAGCCATACCCTTGGGACCTGCTCCAGCCCCA
>JAISHM010000019.1 GCA_031262525.1 Rickettsiales bacterium
AATTAAACTTCACAGTGTCATACATTAGTTAGTAATTAGTCCGCTAATTATTCAATAAGTGGTAATTAAAAAAGTTGTCCTTTATAAAGGACAATGATTTTATCACTATATACTAACTATTAATTACCAAAATCGATTGAGATGGGCGTCTCTGAAAATCCCCGCCCTGTGGGGGGTGGGCGGCGTCAGCCGACGGGGCGGGAGAACCAGTCAAGATAGGGTAAAGTTGTCCTTTATAAAGGACAACTTTTTATCTGTTATTTATAAACGAAAATTTTATTTTATTCGCATGCACCCGTGTCATAATTCCATGTCTTTCCAGATGGACATACACACATTTTTGAAGAATTAGACCAGGTCGTTCCCGTCGGGCAACCACAATAACCGCCACTGGATGCGCTTAGCGATGGGTCATAACACACAATATCTTTTATCAGCGCCGCCGCACTTGTCGCGCCCGATGCACCCGCACAGGTTGTTGCCACAGAATTACACGCATTTACTATGGAATTTGACGCCCACCCAGTATTCAACCCAGAATCACCAATAATCGCGCCGTTTGTAATCAAACAAGATTGAACATCCGAACGGCAAGAGCCAACATAATCCGCAACCAATGTATCTTGACGCGCCTTTATCGCAGACAATGTCCGCATCAGATACTCACGAACAACCCCATTACGCGGGTTATATGTTTTATTCGTGCCTGTGAATGTATAATTCTGACACTGCTTTAACACATTCATACACATACCAGTTTCCGCGCCACCAGTTGCGATATTTCCAATCTTATTTTCCAAATATCCAACCATATTAGTGTTGTCAAAACTGCCTTGCTCGGCCTCTATGAAACTGGACAATCCGGCCGTCCACGCATTACCCCACGCATTCTCCAGCCCTGTTGTTATATCCGCGGAATTTGTGCTGTTTACAATTTGACCATTTACGATATATTTTCCCGTTGGGTCCAGGCATCCATCATAATCAGAGCCACACACAAAATCATTCTGCATACAGGTATCCAGCGCGCTGACACATTTTTGCATAGTGTCATAAGTATTCCGTTTTTGCGCCACCGATAAACGTGCCTGTTGTAAAAATGCCTGCGCATTCATAACAGTCCGCTTCATCTGGGTATTAGAGTCGTCCAGTGCGCGCTGATATGTAATACATTGCTTATCAATCTCTAAATCATAAGAATTTGATACCAATGATGTATCAACCCCCTGGGCTTTACATGAATCCAGCACCGATGATTTACAACGCGCAACCGCCGTATTATACAACTCTGCCCCACGCTGATTTAATGCTGTGCCAGATGTATCGCCAAATAAAGACGAGAAATCAAAATCGCCACCAAAATTTAAATCTAAATTAGAAAAATCAAATGTAAAACCGCTGGACGCACTGCTGGTCGCGCTGCTGGTTTTAACATCTGTAATCATTTTTTCAATCAAAACCAAATCATTATTTAATTCTGTCGTGTCGGTTACACCGGACATTGCGGCCTCGGCCTCGGTCTGGGCGAATAATGATTTAACTTCGTCCGCGGTCAAACCCAAATAGCGAATTTGTTGCGCAACCGATTGCAAATCCATTGTTGCCTGTTTCAGTGCATCTTCTACCTTGATATAATTATTTATATCTGCCGAACACGAACAACGCCCCTGATTATCGTCCAAGACATTACAAAAATTATCCATACACGATGTATATTGCGCACGACAAAAATCAGTCAGTTGTGCCAACTGGTCCAATGATACCCCAGAATCAGCCGTTGTTGTCGTCCCAGAAATTGACGCAACGCGTGATGCCGCCACACTGCCGATACCCGACCCGCGTGTGGTAACCCCGACCCGCGCCGTATCACTGGAATTATACAAAGGTTGTGTCACTGTATTTGTTTGTACCAACGATGTTGTTGCCGCCCTTGCCGTATTTACATTATTTGTTGCTGTCCGTGGTGATACATTTTGACGAGAGTTTGTATTTGCCATTGAACGAATACTGGACGATGCGCGATTTGATACAGCCCGCGGTGTAACTGAACGAACCCCAGCCCCGCCAGAACGAACAACCGCCGTGCGCGAAGTCGTGCCCGAACGCGCCGCCCCCGCGCGAGGTGATAAATTTGTTGCCGGCGTAATCAAATTAGTTTGCGCAGATGAATCTGTATTTTGCCCTTCGTCGTCATTTACGATTTCCTCGGTCGCAACCTCTTCATCCCAATAACCAACGGGCGCCACCTCTGCATACGCGGGCAGACACAACAAGCCGACCAATACTGGCAAAATTTTTTTCATAAAAAAACCTCTTTCCTTCTTGTTATTTTATCATTTTACGCGCGCCCTGTCCAACATTAAATTACACAATCGGTATTCTTTCTTATTATTCGTTCTGATTTTTTTAATTCGTTTTTTTCAGTCGCGCTCATTTTTGGCATCAACGAAGTTATTACACCACTTGCACCGACAATTCTTGGCAGACTTCCCCGACCTGTGGAAATCGTTAAAATTCGTCGTTGGTCATTTGCAATACATTCAACCAAGTCCGCGGTTGCCGCCGCAATTCCGTCCCATGTCGCACCACGTCCGCGCATAATTTCATAGCCCGCGTTTTTAACCCGCGCGTCTATGGATGCACGCACTGAATTTGTTATAGGATTTTTCATTTGACGCGCAAAATCATTTAACGGAATCCCGCCAATCGCCGCTGATTCCCAGTTTAATACAGATGAATCCCCGTGCTCGCCCAGAACATAGGCATCAACCGATGATGGCGATACCGAAAATAATCGCGCTAAAATCATTTTATAACGCGCTGAATCCAACATTGTGCCCGTGCCAATAACACGATTTTCGGGCAACCCCGATAACTTTTGTACCAGCGCAGTCATCACATCCAACGGATTCGTCACCACGATTAAAATTAGTTTTTTCGCGTCCGCGAATTTCATCAGTTTTGGAACAATATCACGCATAACATTTGTATTTGCGTCGCGCAGGTCCATACGCGTCTGACCCGACTTTTGATTTGCGCCGGCGGCGATTATAACTATGTCGCAATTCCGCATATCGCGATAGGTTGCCGCAACGCGTAAATTTATCGCCGCGCCAAAGGTCGCCGCATTTCCCAAATCCGCCGCTGCCGCCGCCGCACGCGGAGTATCGCGGTCGTATAAAACAATTTCACGCGCTGCACCCGAATTATAAATCGCGGTGGCGATTGCGCTACCTACGGTTCCGATACCAATAATTCCAATATTCATCTCTCATCCTTTTTTTACATTATATCATAAATTTAATTTTTTAACTGCGGATTTTACTTGCTCCATAATGTCCGTCGCACGGCGTGGGGTAATTCCTGTGCGCTGTGCCACCGCCATAATATCGTCGTCGGTTGGGTTTCGTCCATTACCATTTATCATTGTTGCGTGTTCCCCACCCAATCCAATGTTATAAACCAAGTCATACGCCGGCGCGACCGACCATTTGCCTTTATCATACAAGAACGCAAAGTTCTTGGAATGGTCATCGCGATTGTGCGCATAAACATTAAAGCACATCAAACGGAACATTTTTTCTACTTCGCGAATATCACGCGTAATCGCAAATGTCGCGGACATCAAATCGTTATAGTCCAGAGTTGGCGCACGATGGCTGGTGTTTAATAAACCGCTGCTTGACACCATAAACACTTTTTCGCCATTGGGCTTACGGTCAAAACGCATTGCGCCAAAATACTTGTTTTCAAATAATCGTGTTTCAGGAACTTGCAATCCCGCATCGCGCGCCGCCATCATATATTTGTATTCTAATTTTCCGATGTTTTTCGGGGCGCCATTTGCGGGAAATTTTATAATCCAATCCGCATCGTCCACATTTAATAAAACCTTTGGTCGTGCGCCACCCGACGAACCACCCAGTTTTACCATTTCCAATAGGCTGCGTCCATCGTCTGTTTCATTTAATATCGCCGCTGCTTCCGCCGCCAAAGTATTCAGGTCGGATATTTTTCCACCCGCCGTTAAATTTTCTGCCGGTTTATATTCCAGTGCGCCCGCGCCATTCGTACCAACAATAGCAAGCCGGTCAAGCAATGATACGGAAAACGTGTCAATGCCGTGTCGGCGGAGCATTCTGTCGGTCAGCAATCGTCCCCAACCATCAGGCAGGCTATCATCAAATACGCCAAAGTTTCCGCCAAATGGTTCGGTCGGCGCAATAAAAACTTTCTTTTCCAATGGTAAATGAAACGGCGAAATTGAAAATCCATCGGACAGCCAGCCCGCATCATATTCAAACGCAAGTACTCGTTCTGGGCTTGAAGCCAACCGCCCAACCTTATGCCCATGATAAAAAACATTTATAACTTTATTTTGCATTTTTACTTTCCTATAACCTCATCTAAACTTTGATAATTTTTGCGTTGGAATATTGTATCAAAATCGTTTTCATACCCCAGCACGGCGGACAGGCGCAATAATGACGATAATGATATTTCGCCCGTTCCTTCAAATCGTTTCAACGAGCCCAGCGATACACCCGACCGCGCCGCCATATCGGATTGCGAGATTTTACCCTCGCGCCGGCGAGTACGAAAACGCCGTGCCAGTTCCATTTTTTTATCTAATATATTATACATTTATTACAATAAACCATTATTATGTCTATTATATTATATAATAAATTTAATAAAAAATCAAATAAAAAACGCTTGCGTTGGGGAAAAATATGAATTATGATATCCATCGCTGAACAAAATTTGGTCATCTTTATGCGGATATGGCGGAATCGAGAGTTTTTTTAAGCAAGCGAAAGCGAGCGTTGAAAAACCGAAGTCTCGGCGTAGCGCAGCGCAGACGGATGGTAGACGTTAATTTATGCGGATATGGCGGAATTGGTAGACGCGCTAGTTTCAGGTACTAGTGGGGCAACCCTTGGAAGTTCGAGTCTTCTTATCCGCACCACCCTTTGCCAAAGGCTTCGGGTGGCAGGCCACCCTTATTTGGGGGCAAGTTTTTTCGGGGTTGTAGCTCACCCGTCTTCACTTCGTTGCGCCGAGGTTTCGCGCAAGAAGTTTAGAGAATAGAGTTCATAGTTCGGGGTTGTAGCTCAGTTGATAGAGCGCCGCATTTGCATTGCGGAGGTCGTGGGTTTGAGCCCCATCAACTCCACCAAAAATTTTAATAAAGCGCGTAATGCGCTTTGGTGGTTTTAAGGCTTTGTGGCGGAATGGTAGACGCTGAGGACTTAAAATCATAAGGATTTAGAGTTTGATGCTCGTCGCAGTCGCAAAGACACCGCGGATTGCACGGAAACGGGCGAGGATGTGAAATTGCTGTGGCTTACCTATGGCTTACTTTTGGAATAAAAGAAAATAAAGTTTGTAGGTTGAATTTGCGGCAGTTTAGTGTATAATTTTTTTAATTTCGGTTTGCAATTTTTTGATAATGCAAATGCGAAAAGGTGGTTTTAAGGCTTTGTGGCGGAATGGTAGACGCTGAGGACTTAAAATCCTTTCCTCATTGCGAGGGTGTGGGTTCGAGTCCCACCAAAGCCACCAAAAACAAGCATTTTCCAAATTTTAATCCTGATTATTTGCGCCAACCGTGGCTTACTTTTTACACTTATACCATTAGGACTTTTTTTGCAATTTGCTTTTTTAATACGATAAATTTGTGCATAACTTGCTTTTTTAATACGATAAAAACCACCCCAAACTGCTTTTTTAATATGACAACGCTAACTATTCGTTATAAAAAGTGTGTTGAACCGCAATTTATTCGTTATAAAAAATGTAATTTAATCTGTTGCACTAAAAAAATCATAATCCCGCAATAAATACCTTTGGACTTTTTTATCACAATTTTCTATAATGCAAATGTGAAAGGAAAAATTCAACTTTTTAATATGGATTGTCGCGCGGGGCTGAAAAATATCCCCGATAATTCCGTGGATTTTATCATAACCGACCCGCCTTATTTTATTGATGGAATGGACGATAATTGGAACGACAAAAAATTATATGCAAAGGCAAAACCAGGTGTAATTGGTGGCTTGCCATGTGGAATGAAGTTTGACCGTGCACAAGGCGAACATTTACAAAGTTTTATGGAACCATTGTCGCACGAATTTATGCGAATACTGAAACCTGGCGGATTCTGCGTTGTATTTTCACAGGGACGGCTTTATCACAGAATGGCAATTTCGCTGGATTTAGCAGGCTTTGAGATTCGCGATTTATTGGGTTGGAAATATGAAGGTCAAGCAAAGGCTTTTTCCCAAGACCATTTTATCAAAAAAGATAAAACAATGACCGATGCAGAAAAAGAAAAACTGATTGCTGAATTGGACGGCTGGAAAACGCCACAATTAAAACCACAGATTGAACCCATGGTGCTGGCGCAAAAACCGAAAGACGGCACATTTATTGAAAATTGGAAAAAATGGGGCGTTGGGCTGGTCAATACCAAAGAATCTTTGGATGGAATGTTCCCTGGAACAATTATGGAAGTATCAAAGAAAGTCCGCCGTAATGAGACCGACGAAAAAATAGACCATATGACCGTAAAGCCCGTTTGTCTGATTTCTCATTTAATCAAATTATTTACACGCACGGGACAAACGGTGCTTGACCCATTTTTGGGCAGTGGTTCGCACGGCGTGGCGGCAGTGGAAGACAAGCGCAATTTTATCGGCTTTGAGATTGAAAAGAAGTATTTTGATATCGCAAAAAAGCGCATTGAAAAAGCGGATTCCCCAGCGCACGATTTATTTTCTGCTATTTAATTCCAAGCAATTTTTTCAGGAACGCAAAAATGTCTTTGCGGGTTTTAGCGCCTGCATTTTGCAAGAATGTTTTAACAACACGAATTCCGTCGTTTGTTTCGGCAACTTCAATAACGCGACCTGTTTTATCATAAATCCAGCGATTGCGGTCGGCACGATTGCAAATTTGACATTGCGGGATTATATTGCCAGCAACCAATGGCTTTGACGGATTCATATGACCTTCTTGCAACTGAATCTTTACACCTTTGCGGAATAAATGGTCGTGTCCTTCCAGACTGCCACAAGTGGCGCAACGATTGCCATATTGCTTTTTTAATTCGTCAAAAGATGCGCTGGCAAATCCCGTGCGGCGGTCTTGCCGAAATGCAGGATATGGAGTATCAAGAGTTATCAGTTTGTATGAGCCAGCAGGCAATTTTAATTCATTATCGCTGCCAGAGATGCTATCTCCACGGGTGCCAGATGTTGTTTATGTAAAAAAGAAACATTGGACCCGTCCGTTCTAAAAAAAGCAAAAAATAATTTTCTGGGTGTTCTGAGCAATCCAGAATCTTTGTTTTCAATTTTTTTAACAAATGTGTGTTGTGATAAACTGGATACAAAGACAAAACAATGTAAGGATTACAATGAACGCGATTGTCCAAAACTGACGTATCATCGTGCCATATATGAAGGTTATAGTATGCCCGCTTGTTGTGCATACGTAAAAAAATATATTTATTCAAATAATTTTACAACACCAAAAATTGATTGGGATAATATTATAACAGAATCAGAAATGAAGCAACGTGGCGAAACTCTGATAGACCACATTATATCAAAAACAAACAAGTATTTTCATTATATAAAGAAAATAAAAAATAAAAATCACTAATTTTTAATCCTTTGTTTTTTTTAATTTGGCTTGATTTTTGGGCGCGGAAAATTTACAATATCGCAAAGGATTTAACAATGAATACAGATAAAAAAATTATTCTGACGGGCATTAAACCGACGGGGACTTTACACTTTGGTAATTATGTTGGTGCGTTAAAACCCCTGGTCCAAATGGCCAAAACACAAACAACTTTTATGTTTTTGGCTGATTTGCATGCATTAAATTTTATGCGCGACCCTGCACAGATTAAACAACATACTTATGAAATTGCAGCGTTTTTAATGGCGGCGGGATTGAATTTACAAAATGCGGTTTTGTTCCGTCAATCCGATGTGGCGGCTGTATCGCAATTATCAACATTGTTGATGAATGTAACCCCAAAGGGTTTAATGAATCGCGCCCATTCGTATAAAGATAATGTGGCAAAAAACATAGCAGCGAAAAATGACCCTGACGATGGTATAAATATGGGGCTTTATACTTATCCTGTTTTAATGGCGGCGGATATTTTAATTTATAATTCTGACCTGGTGCCAGTCGGCAAAGACCAAAAACAACATGTGGAATTTGCGCGCGACATTGCGGGATATTTTAATAATATCTATGGCAATATATTAAAATTGCCCGAACCTGTGATTGGTGATGATACAGGGATTATCCCTGGTTTGGACGGACGCAAAATGTCTAAATCGTATAATAATATCATACCAATTATGGCAACAGAATCAGAATTGAAAAAGAAAATTATGCAAATTATAACTGATTCTAAATTACCAAATGAGTCCAAAAACCCCGATGAATCTACTATATTCTTGTTATATAAACATTTTGCAACGGATTCGGAAATCGCTGATTTTCGTGAAAAATTCGTGGCTGGCGGATTTGGCTATGGCGAATTAAAGACAGAATTATTTGAAAAAATAAATTCATTTATCGCACCAATCAGAACCGAATACGAACGGCTGATGAATAATAAATCAGAGATTGACGCGATATTAAATGATGGCGCAAAACGCGCCAGCGCGGTCGCCGCGACAACATTATCGCGTGTGCAAAAAGCAATGCTGGATTAAAAAAATGATTGCTGTATCTGTGATTGTCCCTGTGTATAATGTTGTGCCGTATTTGCGCCGCGGTCTGGATTCGCTGGTGAATCAAACCCTGGGCGATATTGAAATAATTTGTGTTGATGATAAATCAACCGATGGGTCGTTGGAAATTCTGCGCGAATACGCAAAAAAATATCCGAAAATAAAACTGGTTGAGTTTCCGGAAAATTGTGGTGTATCGGATGCGCGAAATGCAGGAATGGAAATTGCGACGGGTGAATATATCGGATTTATGGACCCAGATGATTTTGTTGAATATGATTTTTATGAAAAACTTTATAATGCGGCAAATGGTGCGGACCTGGTCAAAGGGAATATAATTGTTTTTAATAATCTAACGGGGCAGACGAAACAAACAAATAACAAAAAAATTCGTGAAAACATTTATCACTTTTATAGGGATTTTTATACGGCTATTTATAAACAAAAATTTTTGACCGAATACAAAATAAGGTTTCCGTCCAAAGTTATTACTACCCAGGATTTGATATTTATAGCCAGTGTAACAACGCGCGCAAAGACAATAAATTTTGCCGATGATGCGATATATCATTATATGCAATATAATCCAGGTTCTTTGGATGGTGAATTTGTAACATTACAAAAAGCGAAAAGTTGCTTGGACTCTTTTAATCGGTTATTGGTTATTATGGACGATAATAATTTATCTGGGGATAATAAAAAAATATATCTGGATAACTTAATGTGGCTGATAAAATCACATATTGTTTATAAAAAATTCGCAGACAATAATGATATTAAAAAGTTTTTTGATTTGTTTGTAAAAATATATGATACAAAAATTGCAAATGATTCACGTATTGTGAATTATTTCTCCAAACATTGGGAATGTCCGGTTTCATGGGCACGAAATTATAATTATGAACAATTTATTGCGATTTATAAGTCGGAAAAACTGATTGGAAATATATTGTTAAAATTCAGATATTATGATGGTACCCGCCAGATAAAATTGTTTGGAAAAACAATTTATGAGTATAAGAAATAGTTAAAATTTATCTGTTTTTGTAATTTTTACAATGATTTGGGTTGCAATATAAATTTTTGGGTATCAGAGCAATTTTATGTTCGCCTGATTCATAAATTTCTCTTTTTTGTGGGGTATAAGTCAAAAGCCCCATTGTATATCCATTGTTATACGGATTATGACAGGCGTGACGTGTATATCCCGCATACCAAAACATCAAACGATAACAGCACCCCAATACAACATTTGGGCGAAAGTGTTTGCAATTTTGACAATATTGGCTCATAAATTTTCTCTTTTGATTGTTTAATAGTATTTTGATATAAATATATAATTTTGTCAATTATTAAAAAAGGTATAAAAATATGTGGTTGTTTTGTGATTACCCTGTGTATTTTTTATGATTTAGAATGAGTATTTTAACCCCAAACGCAATGCAAATGATTGCCACATTGCATGCTTTAATGAATCCGCAACATTCACGGTTTCTGCGGGGACATCTACCAAAGCGGGGGTGCAGGTGCCACTGCTGCCTGGGGTACAGATTGCGCCATTTCCGCCCTCGCGCCAGATGACGCTTTTCCCGTCGTCGGCGTATTCATAATCGGTATAACCCGCCAGATATAATTTTCCGCCAATTTTACCGACATAAAAATAATTCATATCTGCGCGCAATGATAAAGCCAAGCGGTCTGACATTTGATAATTATATTCAATTTCCCCCTGATACGAATATGCGCCAGTGCTGCCCTCGTCGATGAAACTGGGACCTTGTTGCCAATCTGTGCGGTTGGGCCAGATACCTTCGGACGAATAGTTCGGCATTCCGAATTGCGCATAAAAACGCAGACTATCTTTATAGGTCATTTGTTTTGCAACCTCTAATCCTATAAATGCCCCACTCCAAGTCGTGTTATAAATGTGTGTTGTTCCCTCTATTACAATAGGTCCGTCACCGCCAACGATAACGCATTGCCCCGGCAATACACCCCACGGCTGATAAGGGTTCAATGGGTCTTGTTGGTATGCACCCGTGGTCAAAGAACCCGAATTTACAACGCCGATTGCAATATCTTCGGGACTTAAACATACTTGGAAATATCCATTTTCTGCGTATTCGTCGCGCTGACCCGGTGCCACAGCGACATAAGTCCCGTCTTCCTTGCCGAAAACATAATCGCCATTTTGGGTCAGCAGTGGCAGATAAATTCCAGGATTTGGGTAATAATGATTGCTCATCTCCAAATCGTGTTTGAAAATTTCATATCCGATGCTGGGGGATAATTTCCAGCCCCCAATATCCCAGATATTTTTTGCGCCAAACGCAAATTTTATATTATTTGTTTTGCCACTTTGGTCGCCAACAGAAATTGTAAAAATACCAACATCTTTTTGCGAATGGTCATAAGGTTCCAGGTCGTAATCTATGGAAAAACCACCCGAACCCATTGTCCCAGCGCGATATTCACCATACGCAAATAAATCAAAATTTTTTAATGCAAAGTTAGAATCAAAACGGACCCCAACCTCGTTAAAAATCATATCGTCCCATTTCAGAACGGAATTGACACCGGTCTTAAACTCAAAATTAGCAAACCGCCGTGAATAATCCGCAGATAAAACAAAAGGCGGATTAGTGCCAGTTGCAATACCATTTGCAGTTGTCGCAGTCGCAATGTCAGAGGGCAATGTTTGACGCGGAACTTGGTATGAATAAGTATTTTGTCCGACAACCTGAACAGGTCGCTGCGAACCGACATAGGTTGGTGTTTGGTTGTAATAATTCGGCACACCTTCGCTTGATGTGGCGTGCGCAAAACCCGCGCAAAATAACGCGGATACAGATAAAATAAATGATAACCTACTTCTCATTACCCGACAATTATATCACAAAATAGTGCCAGTAAAAAGAAAAAATATTCTGCTTGCAAATTCTGTATTTTTGTATAAAATATGGCGTTGAATTATAAAAGGATTATGAAATGGCAGTTCCAAAAAAGAAAACCAGTGCATCTCGTTCAAAACAACGGCGCGCACACGACGCATTGCCGGTTATGCCGACATCTGTTTGCAAAAAGTGTGGCGAAAAGAAACGCCCACACCATGTTTGTGCGGCATGTGGCGCAAAATAATTGGGTAATGACAGACACAAAAAAAATCATTGCAATTGACGCGTTTGGGGGCGATAGTGCCCCCCGCTCTGTTTTGGGTGGAATGAATCAGTTTTTGTTTCAAAATGGTGAAAATAAAACTTTTTTTCGTGTTTTTGGCGATGAAAAAAAATTGCGTCCGATGATGAAAAAGTATCCGCGTGTGGCGCGAAATTGTGAAATTATTCACGCCCCTGGGGTGATAAAGGGAACGGATAAAATCGCCAGTGTTATTCGCACCGCATCTGATACCAGTATGTATATGGCGATACGGGATGTTCGCGCGGGAAATTCTGTTGCGGTTATATCGGGTGGAAATACGGGCGTTTTGATGGCTTTATCAAAACTGGCGCTGAAAACAATTGTTGGGATTTCGCGTCCTGCGATAACGACAATGGTCCCCAGTGGTGGTGGCGATGGGCGCACTGTTATTCTGGATTTGGGGGCGAATATCCAAACGGATGCGGAAAATTTATTTGACTTTGCATTGATGGGGGCGGTGTATGCTGAAACGATTGGGAAAATGTCGCGGCCGAAACTGGGGGTATTGAATATTGGTGAAGAAGAAACCAAAGGCAACAAAACCCTGCAAAAACTGAATCGTGTGCTGAATGAAAATCGGGATAAATTGCCGTATGAATATATCGGTTTTGTAGAGGCAACTGACATCAGCGCCGGTGTGGTCCAGGTGGTGGTAACAGATGGCTGGACGGGTAATGTTGTTCTGAAAACGATTGAGGGGACTGCGAAACTGATTAAAAGGGTTTTGATGGATACATTGAAAAAATCGTGGATTGTAATTGCTTTGTCGTTTTTACTGGTTCATGTTTTCAAGCGGTTAAAAAATAAAATGGACCCACGTTCTTATGCTGGGGCTGTGTTTTTGGGGTTGAATGGTTTTGCGGTAAAAACGCATGGAAATTCGGATGCGCTGGCTTTTGCGAACGCGATTAAATACGCGACTGATTTGGCGGATGCGGATTTTAACGAACAAATTAGGGTGGGGGCATCTGCGCTGGAAAATATAAAATCGGAATTAAAGGAACATCCAACGGGGGAATAAAATGGCGACGATTACACGACGGGATATTGCGAAAAATATCAGTGAAAAAATGGGGCTGGGGGCCAGTGCGTCATACCAATTGGTTGATACTATATTTTCAGAAATTGCGGAATCTTTGACGCGTGGCGAAGAAGTTAAAATTGCAAAAATCGGAACTTTTCGGATATTGGATAAGAATGCACGAATGGGTCGTAACCCGAAAACGGGTATGCCGGCGGTTATCAGTGCGCGCCGAATTGCTGCGTTCAAGCCTTCATCATATATGAAAAAATAACAGATGGTGGCGCGGGTGTCACTTTTATGTTATAATGTTTTTATGAAAAAAATATCTGTTTTAATTGTTGGTTTTTTGTGTTTGATGTCGTCTGCCACGCGCGCGGAAACGGGTGCATTTGATTTTGACCGATGGAATACAATGTTGAATAATATCCAAAATCGCGCGGTCGCTGAAAAGATAGATGATGGCGTTATAAACGCAACGATTCAGGACGCGGCGTTTATCCCAAAAATTGTTTGGCGTGATAAAAATCAGGCGGAATTCAAGATGACGATGGACGGATATTTGGCGCGAATGATAAACGATAAACGGATTGGTGATGGTAAAAAAATGCGTAAAACTTATCCGACTTTGTTGAATAAAGTTTATGAAAAATATGGTGTTCCTCCGAATGTGATTTTGGCGTTTTGGGGAATGGAATCAAATTATGGAAAATATAAATCTCATTATCAGTTGTCGGACGCTTTTTTAACCTTGATTTACGAGGGGCGACGCGAAACTTTTTTTACGGACCAGTTGCTGGCGCTGATGAGAATTGCGGATAAAAATAATCTG
Source organism: Rickettsiales bacterium (assembly GCA_031262525.1). Taxonomy (GTDB): domain Bacteria; phylum Pseudomonadota; class Alphaproteobacteria; order Rs-D84; family Rs-D84; genus JAISHM01. Next base: position 13,814 of record JAISHM010000019.1, read on the forward strand.
GCGGTGGATGAAATTCGTGGGTCGTGGGCGGGTGCGATGGGACATTTTCAGTTTATACCAACGACGCTGTTGGCTTATGGTGCGGACGGAAATGGGGATAAAAAAATAGATATAATTCATAACATTTCTGATGCGATGTTTTCTGCTGGGAATTACCTGAATAAATTAGGGTGGAATAAAAATGAAAAAATTTTGCGACGTGTTGAGTTGCCAGAAAATTTTGATACCGCGCTATGTGACGGGAAAACAAAAATGCCATTAAATGATTGGGGTGCAATGGGTATTGTGGGTGTTCCAAATGCTGATATTATTGCTGGAATAGTGTGTGATACATCTGTCATCCCCCAGACCTCAGCCCCCTGCCACCAGACCGCATATTTAACATATCCGAATTTTTATCGTATAAAAAGGTGGAATAATTCTAATTGGTATGCGGTTGCGATTGGGGTGTTGGCGGACGAATTAAAATAATTGCATATATGCGTATTTATATTATAATACAAGGGTAAAAAGGAGTATAAAAATGGCAATCAAAGTGCGCGATTTCGAAGTGCGCCTGACCAGGAATAAAGAAGAACGCAGACAGGTGCGCGCATTGCGCTATACAGTGTTCGTAGAGGAAGAGGGCGCGTCAGCGACCGAAGAACAAAAAAATCTGCGCGAAGAATATGATTCTTATGACCGCTTTGCGGAATATATGGGTGTTTTTCATAATGGAAAAATTGTCGGGACTTATCGTATTATTGACCGGGAAGCTGCCGAAAAAATGGATGGATTTTATACTGAAACGGAATATGACCTGAAAAAGATAAAGAAAGTTCGTGGGAATATCGCGGAAATGTCGCGTGCGTGTGTTGCGCCAGAATATCGTGATAATGGTCTGGTTATGCGAATGCTGTGGATGGGTTTGGCGGATTATTTGTTAAAGAGAAAAGTTGTGTTGATGTTTGGTGTTGCGTCCTTTGTTGGGACACATCCCGCCCAATTTGCTCAGGTTATTTCATATCTGTATTATAATCATTTGTCGCCGTTGTCCATACGCGCGCGGGTGGAAAGCGACAAAATGGATGAATCTGTGGACAGGGGGCTGACCCGTATGCGAATTTTGCCACAAAACTTTGTTGTAGAATCCATGGCGCGGGCGGAAATGACGCCACTGATAAAGGGGTATTTGCGATTGGGTGCGACATTCGGATTGGGTGTCTTTATTGACAAGCCGTTTAATAGTTGTGATGTGTTTGTTGTTCTGCAAAGTAAAAATATCAGCAAGGCATATCAAAAACACTTTACAGGAAATGAAAACGCATTTGACCACTTATCGGCGGGTGATGGTGCGATGAAGAAATTAGGTCGTGTAATGCTGTCGCCTTTTACGGGCAGTGTGGCACTTTTCAAAGCGGCGGCGCAATTCTTTTTGCGTGATGACGCGGACGATGCAGAATTGGCGGACGACGAGACAAAGGAATAAAAAATGGAAATACTGAAAACGATTTCTGGGGCGGCGCGATTTATTGCTTTTTGGGTTGCTGTGATTGTTCAACTGCCAATAATTGTTTTAATCCCAACGGGCAAATTGTCGGTTGGCTATGCACGAATTTTTTGGAAAATTTTAATGAAAATTACGGGTGTAAAGACAAAAGTATCAGGCGAAAAATTGTCCAATGCGCGTCCGCTGATGTTGGTGTCAAATCATATTTCGGTATTTGAATTTCCAGTTTTCCAGATTGTATTCGGAACCGGATATTTTGGTAAGGCTGAAATTGCAAAAATGCCACTGGTCGGATACATTGCCAGAAAAATAGGTGTTGTGTTTATTGACCGAAATCCGCGCACGGCTGTCCAAACAACGGAAAAAATAAATAAAGTGATGGCGTGTGTATCGTATCCGATGACTATCTTTCCAGAGGGAACAACGAATAATGGGAACTTTATTTACCCGTTCAAGACGGCAATGTTTGATGTTGTTGATAAAGTGCGGGGCATAACAATTCAACCAGTCGTTATGATTTATCGTGATAAAAATGGAAAAAAACTGGGCGAACAAGAAATCGCGGACGATTATTCATATCCAGATAATAAAAAAATTGAAAAATATAATACGGATTTCGGAAAAAAAGAAAGATTGGTAAAGAAGGAGCGCAGCGCATTCGGTCAAGTGTTTCACATTATGAAAATGGGCGGAATGATTGTTGAATTAAAAGTCCTGAAACCTTTCAAATATCAGGGTATGGACCGCAAAGAAATCGCCAGCGCCCTGCATGGTATAATAAACGACGAATTTATGAAATTAAAGGATAAGTAAAAAATGGCAAAGACAGGTATCACCCCAACGCGGGCAGAAAATTACAGCGAATGGTATCAAAATGTCGTGGTGGCGGCGGATATGGCGGAAAATTCGCCAGTGCGGGGATGTATGACAATTAAACCATACGGCTGGGCGATATGGGAACTGATGCGCGCCGAGATGGATAAACAAATAAAGGCGGCGGGCGTATTAAACGCGAATTTTCCATTGCTGATACCGATTGAATATTTTAATAAAGAAGCCCAGCATGTTGCAGGCTTTGCCAAGGAATGCGCGGTTGTAACACATCATCGGTTAAAAATGATTGATGGTAATTTACAACCAGACCCAGATGCGAAATTATCCGAACCATATATTATTCGTCCGACCAGTGAAACGATTATTGGCGAGGCTATGTCCCGCTGGGTGCAATCTTATCGTGATTTGCCGTTAAAGTTGAATCAGTGGGTAAATGTTATGCGTTGGGAAATGCGCCCGCGTATATTCTTGCGGACATCGGAATTCAATTGGCAAGAGGGGCACAATGTTTTCGCAACTGCGGCGGACGCTATGGCGGACGCGCGAAAAATGCATAAAATGTATTGTGACTATGCCGAAAATTTTCTGGCGATACCTTGTATTCGTGGTGAAAAGACGCCCCAGGAAAGATTTGCTGGCGCGGACCATACATTTACAATGGAATGGATTATGCAGGACGGGCGCGCATTACAGGGCGGAACTTCGCACGATTTGGGACAACATTTTGCACATTCTGCGAATATAAAGTATCTGGGTGCAGACGGGCAACAACATTTTGCATATACTACATCGTGGGGAACATCAACGCGTATGATTGGTGGTTTAATTATGACGCATAGTGATGATGATGGACTGGTTCTTCCACCCAGTGTTGCCCCTTATCAGGTTGTGGTTATCCCGATTTTACCAGAACAAAATGAATACGCACACGCGCTGGCAGATAAATTGCGCGCGGCGGATATCCGTGTTTTTGTTGATGATACGGATGCGCGTTCATCTGATAAAATGTGGAAATGGATTAAACGGGGCGCCCCATTGCGTATTGAAATTGGTGGGGCAGAGGTTGCAGACAACACTGCAACAATTACGCGGCGTGATTTGGGAAAATCCAGCAAACAAACTTTGCCAACCACGGGAATTGAATCAGAAATTAAAAATATATTGAACGCGATGCAAACGGATTTGTTAAATGCGGCGCGTGCGCGTAATGAAAAAATGATTTTTGATGTTAAAACAATAGCGGATTTAGAAAGCGGGTTGTCGGACGAAAAAATTGGATTTTTCAGATTGCCATACGCGGAAACAATCGGCGAAAATGAAAAACATTTTGACGCGTTGATTGAAAAATATAAAATATCGCATCGGTGTCTGGACGACAACGACCCGTCATTTGTATTTGTTGCAAAATCGTATTAGGGGGCGGGGGAAATGTCAAAGCGTAAAGATTGCGATTGTTGCACTAATCCTTTTCACAAAGTGAAGTGGTTATTGTATGATTTTGTGATGTGTTTTTTTACCTGTATCCTGGTGCATTGGTTGATGCATTGGCTGGGATTTTGGAGCGGACATTAAAACGCGGAACACTTCCGCGTTTTTTAGTTATAAATAATTTTTTTCTTGCCATAATTTCCTAAAATTTTCTATACTGATAGATATTGGAGAAATGTAAAAAAATCTTTGTAAAAAGGCCGTTTTTGGCCGTTTTGCGTATTTTTACGTGTTTGGTTTTTGCGCTGTGTTTTGGATTTTTATCAAACGATTCGTTTGCGGCAATTATTACATCAAAAACTTATGTTGATAATGCGGTCAATCAAATCACGCAAGAGTTATCATCTGTCGCCGAAATCGTTGATACTGCATTACAATCAGAAGATTTAAGTGGATATGCAACGCAGAGTTGGGTTCTGGCCCAGGGATATTCCACTGGTGTTGATGAAAACGGAAATGTTCCCGCGACCGAGGCAAATGTCAATGCGCTGCAAACCTCGATTTTAACACACATTGACGATGCATCTAATCCGCATGATGTTGGTAAAACTCAAATTGGTTTATCCAATGTTCCAAATGTTGATACCACGAATGCAGCAAATATAACCAGTGGAATAATCGGTTTTACACATCTGCCAATTGGCACGACCGCGACATCGGTTGCTGCTGGGAATGACGCGCGATTCGCCGAAATTGAAAACAAAGTAGATGCCACAGATTTGGGAACATCTGCATATACTGATTCAAGCGCATACGCAACCGCCGCCCAGGGGGCGCTGGCGGATACAGCGTTGCAAGAATCTGATGTTGCGGATTTGCGTTCGTTGCTGGATTTGGGTTCTTATATTGGAACAGCAGCGACAAAATCGCAATTACCATCAACGATAGCGGCGGCAAAAACCCTGTGGGGGGATAACATTACACCAACTGTAAATGACTTTTCTGATGTTCTGGTTGATGAGTCTCGTGATGGGGCAAACGATTCATACAGAATTACATCTATCAACGCGGGGGTGATTACATGGGGTGCTGAACCTTTCCGAATTTACACCCAGGATACAACTGGTCTGATGTCCAGACAGGCAGGCGCAACATCGGGACATATAGCAACCTTTGATTCCAGCGGCGGGGTTACAGACAGCGGACACACAACCGACGAATTTGCAACTGATGCTGATATAGCCACAGCGGTCAGCACAAAGGTTGATGCCGATGATTTGGGGCAGGGCGCATTTGATGATATTGGCACAACATCGGGGACGATTGCGGCCGGCGATGACGGGCGATTTGATACAATACCGACATCTATGCCATCATCGCAATTGCAGCCTGGACGGGCGTTTATCTGGATTGAATAAAAAATGTTTTGCATAACGACATTTTTCCAAAAAAATAAATTTGCTTTTGCAAAATGTTTTTTATTTGTTTTTTCTATGTTTATTTTTGTTGGTGCGGCAAACGCGGTCAGTATGAATCTGAATAAGGCAGGTGGCTCGGGCGCGCTGGGGACATCAACCGGAACAGCGGCTGTGCGAATAAAATGCCAAGGTTCGTCTTGTTTATTACCATCTGTGGGGGGGCTGACGCGCGATGGTTCAATTTATACGCAATCGCCACTTTATATGCCGGGCACGACGACTGCGCCGATACTGGGGTCCAGCATAGATGGAAATGTTCGTAATGGCTCGCCCAGCACGATATATTCGGCGGGGGTATGGTGTAATGCAGTATATGGGAATGGAACAACTTGTTTTGCTGGGAATACGACCGTAAAGATAAAGGGAAATATGCAACTTTATGCGATGTGGTCTTGTGATGCTGGATATTACGCACCAGACCAAGATACTTGTGTGCAGGTTGAGGCTGGTTATTACAGTCCATATCAAGAACTGGATAAACATGATTGCCCAGCGGGTTCTTATTGCCCAGCGGGTTCGGCGGCTGCAAATCCATGTCCGTCCAGTCATCCACTATCAGACCCATTAAACGATGAAATTGGAAAATGTTACGCGGATACGGAATGTCCGCTGGCGCCGAATGCGACCGCAATGTCGGGACGAGATTCGTATGACGCGGCGTATGATTCTTGTGAAATAGTATCTTGTGAAGCGGGGTATAATATAATTGACGGAATGTGTATCCAGGGATGTCCATCGGGTCAATATTTATCGGGGACGACCTGCATAGAATGCACCGCGGACAATTATTGTCTGGGTGGTTTTACACCACAAATGGAATGCCCAACAGAGTTTCCATTTGCCGACGCGGGCAGTCATGGTTCAGACCATTGTTATTCACAATGCGAAATGTGGCCGAATGCCACGGCGATGAGTGGATATAATTTTTATGACGGGACAACAACTTGCGCGGCATCTGCATGCGCAACGGATTATACGGTTGTAAATAGCGAGTGTGAATTGACATGTGCAATTGGGTATTATTCCGAAGATGAAACAACATGTGTGCCTTGCTTAGCGGGGTATTGGTGCCCCGCTGATACTCCTTTTGAGCAAGATTGCAAGGAAGGTTTTTATTGCCCCACGGGCGCGGGCGCACAACTGGGATGTCCCGAAGATTATCCAAACTCTGATATGCACAGCGATGCAATGACGGATTGTTATGCGGTTGGGTCGTGTTCTTTGACAACTGGCGCAACACAAATGACCGGATATAATTTTTATGGTGGGAGCAGCACTTGCAAGGCGACGGCCTGTCAAACGGATTATGACCTTATTGACGGGGCGTGTGTTCCGGCGGCGGATAATGTTTCGGTAACATTTTATAAATCTGGTGGAACGGGAACATTGCTGGGGGCGACTGGCACAATCGCGCCAGAATACGATTGTAATGGCGACCAATGTACTTTACCGAGTGCGGCAATTTTAACGCGTGCAAATTCAACTGCTTTTTATGCACCTGATGGGACATATCATGCAAATGGAATGTGGTGCACTGGGCCGAATGGCACGGGCGTTTGTTATGAGGGCGGAACAACGATAACACTGACCGAAGATGATGACGATGATGACACTGGCACAGACCAATACCTGTATGCAATGTTTACTTGTATGGGGGGATACTATGCCGCGAACGACAGCACGACCGCGTGTGTCCAGGCGGGCAGTGGTTATTTCAGTCCCGCATATTCATACACACGCACCGCGTGTGAAGAAGGTAATTATTGCACAGGAACAACATTGGCACGACAAACGCCATGTCCCGAAACACATCCTGATTCTGGACCAATGAATTTATCAGTCTTGAATTGTCGAACAGGATGTACCCTGACCGCGGGCGCAGCAACCATGGTTTCTGGGGGGTATGATTATTATGGTATAACGGATACATGTGCGGCCGCATCTTGCAATACGGGGTATGATTTAACGAATGGGGTATGTATTCCAACAAGCACAGAATGCGACCCAGGTTATTATTATAACGGGACCAGTTGTTCGGAATGTGCCGCTGGAAATTATTGCCCTGGGGGTGAAAACGCCCCTTCAAATCCGTGCCCAGAAGGTTTTATCAGGTCGGCATCAAAAAATGAAAATGTATCAACTTGTTATGCTAATTGCGCTATCACGGAAAATGCGGTATCTATGACTGGTTATAATTATTATATGGCAACTGATACTTGCGCGCCATCAGCGTGCAAAGTAAATTACGCGTTGGAAAATGGTGTGTGTGTATTAAACGCTTGTCCGATGGGGCAATTTATGAATGGTGGAATTTGTGATACATGTGGCGCGGGGCTTTGGTATGCGGGCGCAGGGACAAGTTGCGAATCCGTAGGAACAAGTTATTACAGCCCGATGGATGACAGCCGTCGTTATCAGTGTCCTGTGAATAAATTGTCGGGTGGAAATGGAGAGTATGCAGACAGCATTATTGACTGCACAAATTATAAAACGCTTAAAATTTCGGACGGGACAAACCTGGTCAGTATTATTATGAGAACACAAAAAATGACCAGTCCTGCGTTAAATGTTTATGATGGGGCAAATGTTTATTATGGAAATTTATCGGGTGTTGCGCCATCTGGACGGGGAATTCATATCGGAAATTATTATTTATCAAGCAATCAAAGCGATTGAATAAGATATCTATCTTGTTTGTTCCAGCGCCCTGGCACACACAAAACATTTTTGGTCGGTTTTGCAATCGGGACAATTATATTTGATATAATTATTCATCGGACATTCGTCGCAATAATTATAACAATGTGTTATAAGACTATGTGAGGATATGTTCGGAAATAATATCTTATCACAACTATCTTCTGGAAATTCACATACTGGATTTTGATTGTTTTTATAATCCACAGTACCAAATTGTTGAACCAGTTCCAAAACTTTACATTTTCGTTCATCACCAGAATTATGATAGGAAACTGCGTTTTGACAGTATAAAATGATTCTTGTATTTCGCCAATTTTCTGAAAAACCAACTGGCGCATAATAACGAAATGATATAAAACTGGACGACATTTATAATATCTGTTTTGTTTGTATCTCTCTCTTACCCCAGATATTATTATGGAAACGCGGGGGGTCCCCCGCGTTTCCGTGTTTTTTACTTTTTGCTGTTTTCAATGGCCGCGCCCAAGATATCGCCCAACACACTGCCGCTGTCGGCCTGGTTTGCGTAATCTTTGACTGCTTGTTTTTCCATTGCAACCTGTAATGCGCGCACAGACAATTTAACATCCGACCCGTCTGTTGCGACGACAGATGCCTCTATCGTATCGCCAACATTGAATTTTGATGTGTTTTGTCCTTCTTTTTCACGCGACAGGTCTGTGCGACGGATAATTCCGCGCGCATCCCCCGGCAGGGCAACAATAACTTCATCAGGCGTGATTTCGGAAATTGTTCCCGCAACCACCGCGCCTTTTTTAAGGGATGATTTATTGTCTTCGCCACCATCGGTCATCTGTTTGATGCCCAATGTGATGCGTTCTTTTTCAGGATTGATGTCCAGGATTTTCGCCGTGACTTCTTGACCGCGAACGAATTTTTTCAATTCTTCTTCGTCCAGTTTATTCCAGGACAAGTCAGAAATATGAACCATTCCGTCTAATTCTGGTGTCAGCGCGACAAACAAACCAAATTCGGTTGTGTTTTTAATCGGACCGGTTACAACATCGCCAACATTGTGTGTTTCTGCAAATTTTTTCCAAGGATTACCTTGTAATTGTTTATAACCCAATGAAATACGGCGTTTATCTTGGTCAATACCCAAAATAATCACATCAATTTCTTGACCATTTTGCAGAACGCTAGACGGATGAACATTTTTGTTGGTCCAGGATAATTCAGACATATGGATTAAACCCTCTATCCCGTCGCCCAAATCAACAAACGCACCATAGTCGGTAAGTGATGATACTTTCCCGTGCAAAGTATCGCCGATGTTAAACGCACGTGACGCGGACGCCCATGGGTCTTCTTCCAGTTGTTTCATCCCCAATGATACACGACCGGATTCTGGGTCAAATTGAATAACTTTTACCTTAATCTTTTCGCCGGTATGAACAACTTCGCGTGGGTGATTTACGCGTTTCCAAGACAGGTCGGTAACATGCAACAGCCCGTCAATTCCGCCCAAATCAACAAACACACCATAATCGGTAATGTTTTTTACAACCCCATCCAGCACCGCGCCCAGCGATATGTTTTTCATCGCTTCTTTTTGTGCCGCTGCAATAGAATCAGATTGAATTGCACGACGCGATACAATCGCGTTTGTCCGCAAAGCGTCCATTTTCAAGACACGGAATTTGTCGGTTACACCAACCAAAGCCTTTGGGTCGCGTGGAGGGCGACTATCTGCCTGACTTGCTGGCATAAACGCAAACACCCCATTCAAATCAACTGTGTATCCACCGCGCACAGCCTCTATAATCGTTCCTGTTGGGTCAATTCCATCTGCAACCGCTTTTTCCAGTTCTTTCCATGCTTTTTCTGCACGTGCCTTTGCATACGATAAAACTGCGGTCCCTTCGCGTGATTCATAGCGTTCAACAAAAACATCAATAATATCACCAACCTGTGGGGGATTTGCGCCAAATTCTTTTAATGGAACGCGCCCCTCGGATTTCAGACCAACATCAACCAAAACAAAGTCATCACGAATATCTTTGACTGTTCCCTTGGTTGCATAACCCTGAAGAGTTTCTTGTTTGCCATAATTGGTATCAAACATTTCTGCGAAATTTTCGTTCGCAATTGGATTAAATAAATCTTTGGATAAATCTTTCATAAAAAATACACAAAGTTTGCCAGATGTTAAACATCGGTCTTGGCGGGTTATTCTGATTGCCCATACGCCGCCCCGCATAGACAAGCCAAATTTTATATCAAAAAAAATAAGATTGCAAGTAAAAAACGCGGGGATTCCCGCGCTTTTTATTTTACTTCTTTTTGCTTAAACAATTCTTCGGGTTTAACCTTTTTTTCTTTGGGTTTCACCTGCTTCAACATTTCGTCCAAGACTTTTTGTTCAAACAACATTCCACGAACCATGGTCAGCGCATTCGGATTCTTGTTATAGAATTGGAACACTTGTTGTGGGTCGGGATAGCGTGATGCCTCGTCCCAAACAGCGCGTTGCAATTCTTCATTAGTAATCGCAACTTTGTTTTGTGTTCCCCATTCCGCCAGAATCAGCCCCAGCAATACGCGTTTTGATGAATCTTTGCGTTCTTTTTTCTCATCAAATTTTGCGCCTGAATGCACAGCCTCATCCGCTGCCATTTTTAATTCTTGTTCAATTAAAACCTCTGGGATATCCATTTTGACCTTGTCCGCCAAGATGTCCAGCAATTCGTTCCGCATTTCTTTTTTTGCGGCACCAGAGTATTGTTCAGTCAAAATTTCACGAATATGTTCGCGTAATTTTTGGACAGATTCAATACCAACTTCCTTGGCCAATTCATCATTTAATTCTGGCAAAATGTGTTTGCGAATTTCGTGGATTTTAATCTCAAACTTTGCTTCCTTACCCACCAGGTCCGCGCTATGATACTCTTTTGGAAAGCGTACCTTTATATCAAATTCATCGCCAGCTTTATGTCCGATAATTTTTTCTTCGAATCCTGGGATAAAACTGCCGCTGCCCAAAATCAAGTGATGTTTTTTTGCTTCACCACCATCAAACGCTTTGTCGCCCATAAATCCCTTGAAATCTATGACCACGACATCGCCGTCGGCCGCTGTATATTTTTCGTTTTGTTTTTCAGCCTGGGCGCGTGATTTACACAAATTTTCAATTGACTTTTCAACTTCGGATTCTGGAACATCTGCCACTGGTTTTGTAATTGTAATTTTTGATAAATCTATTTCCGGCAGTGTCGGCAAAATATCAAATTCCAGTGTGTATTCCGCGTCCGCCCCATCCTTGTAATTTACAAAGTCTGCACGCGGCGCCGCCGCCAAACGCAGTTTTTTATCCGCAACATATTTTTCCATATCCGCATTCATCATTTTATCCAGCGCTTCACCACGCGCGGTTGCACCGAATTTTTGGCGTAAAATAGTCAATGGAATATGCCCCTTGCGAAAGCCCGCCATTTTTGCAGTTTTTCCATATTCTGTTAAAATTTCATCCGCGCGCGCCGCAATATCCGCCGCAGAAATCACACCTGTCAAAGAATAATGTAAATCTTTTATTTTTTCTTTTTTTATCATCGCAAAAACCTTTATTCTGAAATTGCAAAATTACGGCGCGATAAATTCGCGCCATAAAATTGCAAGTTTTATTAACGCTTGCTGAACTGAGTTGAACGACGCGCCTTATGAAATCCATAGTGCTTACGTTCAACAACACGGCTGTCGCGTGTCAGGAAGCCCGCGCGTTTCAATGCGCCACGCAAATCTGGTTCGCGCAGGACCAACGCCCGTGAAATTCCGTGTTTAACCGCGCCCGCCTGACCCGACAGACCACCGCCCGCACACATCGCAATAACATCGTATTGACCGGTGCGTCCCGCAACATCAAATGGTTGCGCGATAATCATTTGCAAAACATCACGACGAAAGTATTTGTTCATCGGTTTGCCGTTGATTGTCATACTGCCTTTGCCAGGGATTAAATAAACGCGTGCAACGCTGTCTTTGCGCTTTCCAGTTGCGTATGTTGCGCCCTGAATTTTTGCAGTTGCCACAGATTCAGTTTTAACCGCCGCAGTTTTCACAGGTTTTGCAACCTTTGCAACTTTTTCAGTGGTTTCTTTCTTTGGCACGGCCGCCTTTTTCACAGCGGGCGCTTTCTTTGCCGCAGTTTCTTTTTTTGCGGTTGTTTTTTTAACTTCTGCCATTATTCGCCCCTTTTGTTTTTGCGATTCATTGCGCCAAAGTCAATTGTCTTTGGATTTTGCGCCGAATGTTTGTGTTCCGCGCCCGCATAAATATGCAACTTTGTCAGACGTTTGTCCGCCAATGCAACCGCGGTGCGACGCCCCATCATACGTTTTACCGCATTAAAAACCAATTGTTCTGGTTTTTCATTACGCATTTGACCCAGGGTGCGTTCCTTTATCCCGCCGGTCCAACCAGTGTGCCAATAGAATTTTTCGCCATCGGCCTTGTTTCCGGTCAGTGCGATTTTTTCGGCATTGATAATAATTACATGGTCGCCGCAATCCATATTAGGCGTAAATGTGGGTTTGTTTTTTCCGCGCAGTAATGTCGCGACATACGCCGCCAAACGACCCAGAGTTATGTCGGTGGCATCTATTAAATACCAGTCGGCGGACAACTCTTTCGCACGCAGCGATTTTGTTGATTTTGTTAAATTCATTTTGTTTGCCTTTGTTAAAAGTTGCCGTATTATGCCCCACCGCCCCAGAAAAGTCAAGAAAATTATATAAGGTATAATAATACCACATTGTTATTTAGGCAGAATTCCCGCCCGCGGATGCGAATGATTATAAATATCCATTATTTGCGTCATATCCACCCGTGTATAAAGTTGTGTTGTGGAAAGCGACGAATGCCCCAATAACTCTTGTAAAGAACGCAAATCCACCCCGCCCGCCAGCAGAGCCGTCGCAAATGTATGACGCAGTGCGTGTGGCGTTACATAATCGGGTAATTGTAAATAATTTCGGATTTTTTCAACCTGTTTTTGCGCCATTCGCGGCGTCATTGGTAACCCGCGGACACTGCGGAACAGCGGTCCGTCCGAAAAATTAAAAGGCAATATTTTTTTGTATTTTTCCAACGCGTCCATAACCGCGGGCAAAATCGGAACAATTCTTTCCTTGCCACCCTTGCCCATAATTCGCAACACTTCGGGGCGACCACGAATGTCGGCGGGCGTCAATGACAACGCCTCGGATATTCGTAGCCCGCACCCAAAAATCAGTAAAACCAACGCAAAATCACGCGCTGCAACCCAGGGCTCGGTATCTATTTCGCGCACTGCATCGCCCATCTGAGCAACTGACGCAGATTCAATTGCTTTTGATAATTTTCGCGGAACCTTTGGAGAAGATATTAAACCAATCGCCGTATTTTTTATCCCAAATCGCCGCGCCAAAAATTTATAAAACGCGCGTAGTGATGATAAGGCCCGCGCCGATGATTTCGCTGAAAGTTCGCGACGTGCCCGCTGTGCCAACCACGCACGAAACACATACGAATCAGCGTTTGCTATATCCACGCGTAAAATATCGTGTCCAATATATTCCCCCATAAAACGCACAAAATCATCAACATCTGTGCGGTATGCGTTCGCGGTGTATGGTGAATACTTTTTCACCCCCAATAATTCATTTATAAAATCAGTAATTTCCGAATTCATCGGTTTATTATAACATAAAAAAATGTGGGCGATGCCCACATTTTTATTTTAATGCTTCACGAATTGTTGATTCTGGAACCGCACCAGGAAATGCCTGGTCGCCAACAATCACGAATGGTGTGCCCTGGATGCCGAACTCTTGGGAAACCGCACGTGTTTCTGCCAATTCCGCGGCAACAACTTCGCCGTCCATATCTGCGTTCATCTTGTCAATGTCACAGCCCGCTTTTTGTGCAGCAGCCAAAACATTTTTCAAAATGGTTTTTTCAATTTTCGCAGGGTCTTGTTTCAGGTCAGATGGCCAATAATTTTTTTCCATCAAGATATGATTTAATTTTTCTGAATCACATCCCTGGACCTTGGACGCAACCATCGCCTTGGCCGCTGCATCCGACAACAATCCATGGTTAGACAGGTTTTTCAAAACAACGCGAACATCTTTTTCTGTTTTCAGCAGATTTTCCAATTCGCCATTCAGACGACGGCAATAACCACATGAATAATCTGTGAAAACATAGATTGTTTTTTTCGCGTCTTTGTTGCCTATAATTGGCGCGTTTTTCATCATTTCGTCGCCATATTTTTTGACGTGTTTTTTAATGCCTGTTGTCATTTTTTCTTGTTCGGCCGCCTGGGCGCCACGAACCATATCCATCACAATTCCAGGATTCGTAGATGTCAAATAAATTGGTGTCCAAATACGCGCAACACCAACAATCAGTAACACCAACGCCACCAATTTAATGGATTTTTTAACCAGCATTTTTTGCAGGTTCGGTTGTTTTTTTGGGTCGTGTTTTACCAACATTCCGCCAAACATAAAAAGTGCAATTGCAATCAGCAGCACCAGTATTGTCAAAGCCATTTTTTTCTCCTTTTGTTCTTTGATGCGTCCAATATAGCAACATAATCATAACAATAGCAAGTAGTTTTTTATTATAAATTTAGTATAGGTGTTTGTGGCAGAAACAGGGCTTTTGGTCGCTGTCCCTTATAAAGGACAAATTTACCATTTTTTACAGAATATTTGTAAAAATGTATTGACAAAATTATATTATGTTGTTATAGTAATAAAAATAGCCAAAAGGAAAAGTAATGACAGATACAAATACTTATATCATTCCCCTTGACCAAGACGCATTTTATGAATTTATTAATGATGCGCAGAAAGATTCAGACACCCCAGAAATTTATATGGGCTCAACAAAAGAAAGAAATAAAATGCCTGAATTATATAAAGCCGCAAAAAGTTTTTACCCTGCGGCGGGGTTTGTAATAGCGGAACGAATCAAAGTTCGTAAATAATAATGAATAAAATAACATTAAATCTTTATGAACAAAACAGAGAACGCACATACCCAAAGTATAAATTATTCTTGCGATTAAAAAGATCTATCACTGATTTTAATGACGAAAAAATTTTACTGGTTGGCGGTGGGTTGGGCTGTTATACTTTTTATGATTATTTTTATCAAAATTGTGCTTGTATTCCAAATGTAAAATTTACAAATGTTGATCTGGATACCAGTCACAAAGCTTATAGTTATATCCCTAATACTTCTGATTTTATGCCGGTCGAACAATCGGTAAAATACAATGAAATAATGAAAAATATCCAGGCCGATTATCTGGACTGGGATTGCGCGCCCGATACCTTTGACGAAATATGGGCGTTGTTTTCTTTACCCTATTATTCGCCGGATATTACACATGCAAAATTATTTTTTCTGAAATGTATTTTACATCTGAAACCTGGCGGAATTTTGCGCGTTGGACCAACAAATTTTAATAATTCTGTTGATGGGTGCGCGACATTACCAGTGCCGCGTGAATCTATATTAAATTTTTTCATAAAATATGTATCGGATTATAAATTTACAAAAAAATTAAACCATCAAAATTTATTCAAAAAGAAAAAAAGAATAATCTTAGGTTCTTACAAATGTATTTACGAATCGCTGGTTATGAAAAACGGAAAAACATCAGAAGACAACAAAGAATTATTACAACAAATAAAACAAATAGATGCGAGCCGCATAAAATACGAGGTGGATTTAGGATATAAAATCCACTAGGCTGCTTTTTTCATCGCGGTTTTCGCGTCACGCACCATTTTTCGCAATGAATCTATGGCAACTAATTCCCCGTTGTTTTTCTGCGCAGACCAATAATCCCAGCCGTTAAAACTGACCGTATGTTGAATTTTTGCCGCCATTATATGAATTGAATTTTTTCCATAGATTGGGTGCGTCAATTGCCCGTCCCGTGTTATCATTACTCGGTCGCCACGCAATCCAACCAATGTCTGCCCCGCAAACAATAATCCCGCATCCAGCAACTCGGCAAAGGCAACCCGAATCTCTTCGCGTTTTGCCGGAACCTCTATATCCGATAAATCCACCGCGTGTGCCGACGCGATTCGTGACTGCGCCGCCGAAACATAATTTGCGTCTTGTTCAATACCAATAAATTTCCGCCCCAATTCTTTGGCAACCGCGCCCGTTGTTCCGCTGCCAAAAAAAGGGTCCAGAATAATATCCCCGGCCCGTGTGCTGGCCAAAATAATTCGCCGCAATAAATCCGATGGTTTCTGCGTTGGATGCAGACTTTTCCCGTCAGTGTCCTTTACCCGTTCGCCGCCCAGGCAAATATCCATATTCCAATCGCTGCGCATTTGTTTGCCGCCGTTTAATTTTTTCATCGTATCGTAATTAAAAGTATATTTTCCCGTCTTTGTTGGTGTCGCCCAAATCAGCGTCTCGTGCGCATTCGTAAACCTGGTTCCACGAAAATTAGGCATAGGATTCGTTTTAACCCATACAATATCATTTAATATCCAAAAACCCATATCTTGCAACGCCGCACCCAAACGAAAGATATTATGATAACTGCCAATTACCCATAAACTGCCCGTGGGTTTTAACACGCGTTTAACCTGGGTCAGCCAATCGCGCGAAAATTTATCATACGCTGCCACAGACTCAAACGAATCCCAATCATCGCGCACCGCACGCGCAGCGGTTTGGTCCTCGGGCCTGTATAATGTTTTCTGTCCCAATTGTAAATTATAAGGGGGGTCGGCAAAAACCGCATCCACAGACGCGTCCGGCATAGCGCGCATTTTTTCCACACAATCACCGACCAAGATTTGATTTTCCCATTCTCTCACACCGCATTTTACCATATTTTGGGAATAAATTTTCATTAAATTAAACGCCAGCGAAAAATAATTTACTTGATTTTTTTATAAAAATTTTTTTATGTTGGATTATGATACAAAAACCAATTCTTTCTTTATGCATACCGACTTATAATAATTCAGATGCTGTTTTCGCGAAAATACAAAGAATTTTAGCGTCAAAATCAAAATTATTCCAGATTGTAATTTCCGACAATCGTTCTGATGATGATATTTTGGAAAAATTATCAAAGGTCAAAGATAGTCGCCTGAAAATAGTTGTTTTGCCGGAAAATCGTGGCTCTGTATTTAACATTATGAATGCGTATGCAAATGCCGATGGAATGTATGCGATGATTTGTATGGATAAAGACGGGATAAGACCGGAAAATTTAGATTCGGCGATTTCTATTCTGAAAGATGGGGAAATAAATTTTGGATATTTTGCGTTGAAATCAAAAAACACACAGATTGAAAAAGCAGTGTGTTTAACAAAGAACTCGGATGATTGTTTATTAAAATTTGGGTATCGGGCGATGCACCCCAGTGGAACATTTTTCAAGACACAGATTATTCGGGATTTATTCGGTGATTTTCATTTAGCGGATGCGAATATAGTTGATGGTTTTATAACTGATTTTATGCTGGCCGAGGCGTCAAAATACGGAAATGGTGCGGTTTTGGATTTTGATTTTATGGAAATTGACGCGCCCCCGTTCAAGGGTAAAAAACATTCTGATACTTACTCGCCAGCACGCGGCAATGTGTTTTTTTGTCCCGAAAACAGGTAGAAACTTTTGGAAAAATATGTGGGACATATAAAAGGTATGGGGCTGGACAACAATCTGGAGAAAAAAGTTTTTGATAATATAATATTAAATACTTTTTGGAAGTGCACTACCGAGTATGCCCGCGTTTTATCACAAAAAAATCTGTGTGATTGGTATGGTGTTTTAATGCGAAATTTATCTGAAAAAGAACAAAAAAAATTTGGTTTTGAATTTATAAAAAAAATTGCCGTGTCTGATTTTTATCAAAACGAAAAAGATAAAAAAGCGATTATAAGAAGAATAATTAAACTGGGTCGGTTTGATTTTGCGCACAGGTGTGTTTTATTGTTGTGGCTGATGACGCAGAAATAGTCTTGACGCGGGTTATTAAAATTCGCTATGATTTATATGGAAATGAGAAGATATTTCATCTTTACAGCGATTTTTATTGCGCTGGGCGTAATGCCCTTGTGCGCGGCGACGCGTGATGCGCGCGTGGTTCGGACATCTGGGACAACTGCGCGGACGGCGGTAAGCGCACCGCGAACGACGCGCCCGGCAACCACAAATACGGCGCGTTCGGCGCGTGCGGCGACATCTGTATCACGGGCGACGACGACTGCGCGTGGTGCGACGATTTCGCGTGCTGCGACGGATAGCGCGGCGCAAACACGAACTGGCGCGGCGTATGAAACTTGCAAGGCTTCGTATTTTGCCTGTATGGACCAATTTTGCGCGGTAAAAAATGCAAATTATAAACGTTGTTCTTGCTCTGATAAAATTTTTGATATAACCCAGACGCAAAGCATTATCCAAGATGCTGGTACAGAATTGACCGAATTCACAGAAAACCTGGGAAATGTTGGTTTGACTGCATCCCAGGCGACGGTTATGAAGCAAGCGACCGAGGGGGAAAAAGCATTGACAGATGACGGGTCGGCGTCTGCGGCAATTTTACAGGCAATAATGAATTCTATAAAGGGCGAAAACGCAAATGTCGGCGGAATTTACGAGGGTATGAATAGTATAAATATTCAACTGGATGATTCTGCGGGATTGGGTGGTGGTGAAAGCGCGAATACAATTGCAAATTATAATGGTAAAAATATTTATACCGCGGTTTATGGAACATGTCGCGATGTCGTGCGTGCGGATTGCACAGATGCGTCTTTGCAACGGGCGATTACGGCGTATTTAATGGCGATTGAACAAGATTGTAATTCGGTGCAAACGCAATTGGAAGCAACGAAAAAGAAAATGGTCTCTGGCGTGCGCGAGGCCGATGCAATGTTAAAATTGGCGCGCGTTGAAAATCGTAAAACTGAAAATTCCCTGGATATTACGGCGTGTTTGGACGATGTAGAGCGGGCCGTTTTATCCGAAGAAGTTTGTGGTGCAAATTATCACAAATGTTTGGATAATGGAAAATATATAGATGTCGCAACGGGTAAGCCACTGACCGGTGTCGTAGAGTTTTATAAATTACAAGAATTGTTAAATTTTGCTACGGATAAAAGTATTGACGACCAGCGTCTGGCGAAAAATCCAAAAAATCGCGCTTTTGTAAATGCTTTCGAGGGTAAGGTTCGTTCATTTGCGCAACCTGTGTTGGATAAGTGTCGGGAAATAGCGGACGATGTTTGGGCGGATTATTTGGACAAAGCGATGTTGGAAATTTATTACGCGCAGCGGGGTAAGGTTGATGAAATTAAAACAGGGTGTATGGATTTTGTATCGGCGTGTTATACAAATGGAGAGAGGTCTATTACTGCGGCAATGTCGGGAATAATAAATGGCGCGACTGGATTGGCACCAGATACAATAAATTTATTGGACGATACTTGTAAAAATTATGTTGCAGCGTGTGATAAAATGTTTGATGGAAATATAATTGCGCAATACATTGACACGCGCAAAGAAACAGATTTAACAGATTCTTGTCGTGCGATTGTCCAGCAGTGTTTTGATAACTTTGGTGGTGTTGCATATAATAATTTTTATAATCCAGTCAATGGGCTATTTTCAACAGGGCGGGCGCTGGATTGGTTTTCTTATGAGCAATTTTGTGTCCAGGGCGACCCGAATTGCACCATTGGTATAAAATCGCCGTGCGCCCAGAAATTGAGTGAGGTTGCGGCCTGTAATCCATCAAATGACCCAGAATTTGCAAAAAATATATTTGGCGGATTTGATACTGATGGGACGAATTATGGACTGGTTGAAAATGGCGTTTTGGATACAATGAAAATGCGGGCTAATGGCGTCGCGACCGAGGTTTATAATCAAATTGTAAAAAACTTGACATCTGATTGTGCAAATTATGGTGCGGAATTTGTGCAATACAGATATGTAATGTATCAAAATGCGAGTTATTATTATCAGTATGCTGATACCGCGGGTAATGGATTATGTACTGCGACATTTTCTTCGGGGAATAACATCAGGGCGGATTATTTAATTGGTGGTGGCAGTTGGGTTGAAAATATGTGTCCGCAAAATTATTGGAATCGGGTTGATACTACATCATGGGGTGTTTGCTCGTGTTGGGAAAATGGTGGTCGGCGCAGTGATGGTGGAATATCATTAAAATGTATCCCAGGGACATACAATAACTCTGGTAATGTCCGCGGGATATTTACAGGAATAAACGCAGCGTATCCAAAAAACACGGGTAAAATTTGCCCAAAAACTTACAACGCCCAAACCAATCAATGTTTTAATGGTGGTAATGTTCCTTATGACCAAGACAACTTAAATTTAATACCAGATGCAATGTAATCTTTATATTCATATTCCTTATTGTGTAAAAAAATGTAATTATTGTGCGTTTTATTCGCGATGCGATGCGCCAGATTGGATGCGATATACATCGGAAATTTTGGCGCAAATTTCATATTGGCGCGAAAAATTAGGACGCGTAAAAATTTCAACTATATTTTTTGGTGGTGGCACGCCCAGTTTAATGCCGACAAAAAACTTTGCGCAAATTATGAACGCGGTGCGTGAAAATTTTGATATGGCAGCGGATGCTGAAATTACACTGGAAGCAAATCCAAAAACACTGGACACGACGCGTTTGCGTGAATTTATATCGGGTGGGGTCAATCGTATTTCAATTGGTGTTCAGTCATTAAATGATAATGAATTACAATTCCTGGGACGAATCCACGGCGCGCGCGACGCGCTGGATTTAATAAACGCGGCGCTGGGCGAGGGGTTGCGTGTGTCGGCGGATTTTATTTACGGGTTGCCAGGGCAGGGCGCAGATGATATTCATAAAATGTGTGGTGATATAAATGCGTTGGGTTTAGAACACGCGTCTTTGTATGAATTGACGATTGAACCGAATACTCTGTTGGCGCGACAAAATCCAAAAATGCCAGATAATGAAACAATGGCAACGATGTATGAAATTATTGGGACAGAGTTATCATTGCCGCGGTATGAGGTTTCTAATTACGGAACGCCGTGCGTGCATAATCAAAATGTTTGGGACGGCGCGCCTTATATTGGATTGGGGGACGGCGCGGCGGGTCGTGTTTTTATGAGTGATGATTGGTATGAAACACGGGTAAAAGATGGAAAAATTATATCACAAAAATTATCAACGCGGGAACGTGCAATTGAAAAAGTTTTAACGGGATTGCGCACAACGCGTGGGGTTTTATTGACCGATGATGTGATTGATGTTATAAAATATTCCGATATAAAAATCTCCGCCCTTGGGGGCGGGGTGGATTTTTGCATTAGCAAAAATACGGGGCGGGGGAATACACAACGTTTATTTGTAAACAACTTCTTGCTTTTGGATTCTATATTGGTAAAGTTGATAAAATGAAAAATAAAACACTAAATATTATTGGAATTATTGCAGTGTTGATTATTATGTCGATAATTGTCGGGGTAAACAAAGGTGATACAAATATGAATTTTATTGAGATGGCGCGCGCGGATAAAGAACTACAAAATACCAGATGGGATTTATCTGATTTGTATAATAGTATAAATGACCCACAAATTTTGGCAGACGTTGAAAAAATTGAAAAACTAAGCGCAGATTTTGCAAAGTATCGTGGAAAATTGGATATCGAATTACCAAATGCTTTGCGTGATATAGAAACTATTGAAAAATTATCTTTACCGATTGGGGCTTATTTATATATGCGGTCTTCAACCGACAATGAAAATCAAGAAATTAAGAAGATTATGTCGTCCGTTGATGAACGTTTAACGCGTGCGGCAACCATTATGGAATTTTTCAGTATTGAGTTTGCCGATATGGCAGATGATACATATAAAAAATTATTATCTGATTCAATCGTTATTCGTAATAAATCAATGCTGGACGAGATTCGTAAAAATAAAAAACATTTATTGTCGGAAAAAGAAGAAATTATTTTAACCCGCCTGTCGCCTTTTGGTAGTTCCGAATGGGGTGATATGATAGACGAATTTGAAGCGGGACTAATTTTTACTTTTGAAGATAAAAAGTTAAAACTGGCCGAAATCCAAAATATTATGAGTTATGACGAAAATCCAGAGCGACGCGAAAATGCAATGCGTGTTATAAATGATACTTTGCGCGATAACAAATATGCGTGGATGCGCGCACGTGCGTTAAATATAGTTGCAGGCAAAAAAAATACTATGGACGAAGTGCGCGGATATAAATCAGTTTTATCTTCGCGAAATTTAGCAAATGATATTGATGATGAAGTTGTTGATGCGCTACATACCGCTGTGCGTGAATATGGTGTGTCTGCGACGGCGCGATACTTTGATATAATGGCAAAAATTCTGGGACGCGATAAATTAAAATGGTCCGATAGAAATGCAAATATACCAAATGCAGATTCAGAATATATTGATTGGGAAAATATGAAAAAAATTGTTTTGGCCGCATACGATGAATTTTCACCAACAATGGCGCAAATTGCGCGAACTGAGATAATTGATAAAAATCATATTGATGCCCCCATATTCAATGGAAAATCAAACGGGGCATATAATTATACGATAATTGATAAAAATAACAGACCACAATCTTTTGTTTTATTAAATGCACTGGGTAATTACAGTTCGCTACAAACATTGGCGCACGAAATGGGACATGGTGTTCATGGTATTTTGGGTGCTCGTAAACAATCACCGCTGGTCTTTCTTGCGCCGATGGCGTATGCCGAAACCGCCAGTGTTTTTGGAGAAATGCTGACCTTTGAATATATGATGTCACATGAAACCGACGATAATAAAAAATTCGTAATGTTGATGAATAAGTCCAAGGATTGGCTGAATACCGTTGTGCGTCAAATCAGTTTTTCTGAATTTGAAAAACGCGTTCACGAAGCGCGCAAAAATGGAAAGTTGTCTGTGGAAGATATAAATAAAGTTTGGGTTGATATCAGTCAAGAATTTTATGGCGACCGATTTGATTATTCGGATATGGATTATATGTGGTCTTATGTCAGTCATTTTATGGACCCTTTTTATGTTTATTCGTATGCTTTCGGTGAATTGTTTGTTCAATCCTTATTCGCACAAAAAGATAAAATTCCAGATTTCGAGAAAAAATATATTGAGTTATTAGAAAGTGGTGGCACAAAAAATGCGGTTGAATTGATGGCGCCATTTGGGTTGGACCCACGCGACCCAGAATTTTGGAAAAAAGGGATAGAAAACAGCATTACAAAATGGTTGAATATGGCGGAAAAAATAAAAATGGGTTTATAATGAAACAAAAAATCCCAACTATTTTTTGTGATATTGATGGCGTGCTGACGCAAAAGTTTGCGATTGCTGATTATGACCGGTTTGGCGAACCGAATGAGAATATGGTGCGAATTCTAAATTCTTTGGCGCGTGATTTTACAATTATTTTTATCACGGGGCGTTGGGCAATCGGTCAGGAAAAAGTTGAAAATTTTATAAAATCAGTCTTGCCCGATGTAAATGCAATTGTGTTTTGCAAGCCAAGTGATTATCCGGGAACAACCGCAGAATACAAGTTAGCCAAGGTGAAAGAATTAGAAGCAGCAGGCTATGAATTTTATATAGGGTTTGATGATTTTTTACCGATTGTTGGAATGCTGCATAATCATGGAATGTTCGTTGCCCAGGTAATCAGCGACTAATACATTTTTACATCGGTATAAATAGATTCGGATATTCTGCCAGGGTTTTATCAGCCTTGTCAATGTTTTTACGAACTTTTATAAAATCTTTTTTCTGGGCCGCGGTCAAATCGTCAATCCGTGGGAATGTGACCGTCATCGGATTTACATGCTTTCCATTTTTTATAATTTCGTAATGCAGGTGCGGCCCCGTTGATATTCCGGTTGAACCGACATAGCCAATAATTTGCCCCTGGATAACGCGCGTACCAACATTCACACCCTTTTGGAATTTTGACATGTGCGCATACAATGTTTCAAATCCATTGGTGTGTCGAATCTTTACAAAGTTCCCATGCCCGCGGTTAAAACTGCGCGCTACAACGCGTCCATCGCCCGCCGCGGGGATTTTTGTTCCTGTGCGTGCGCGAAAATCAACCCCCTTGTGCGCACGGGTATAACCCAACACAGGGTGTTTGCGATTCGGATTAAATTTGCTGGAAATACTGGCGCCGTCAATTGGTGTGCGTTTTAACGATTTTATCGCGCCCTTGCCGTCTTCGTCATAGTATCCGAATTTGCCATTGTCTTTTTCATAGCGATACATTTTTAATTTTCCACGCCGCGACAGATGAGTATCAAATTCAATCGCGATTACGCGTCCGCCGTCCACAACCTGACCATCGCGCAGATTTTCTTCGTATAAAACCTTGAACTCTTGCCCAGGCTGAATATCGCGTTCAAAGTCAATCTCAAACGCCAACAAGTTTATAATTTCATACACAACACCAATCGGAATCCCCGCATCAACGCCTGTTTGGCTGAATACACCACCATTTGGAATTTTTCCAGTTTTGCGCACCAGACGCGTATCTTTTTCAATACTGACCACATCGGCGCGCCATTTTCCATTTTCATCGCAAATCATATCAACCCGTTGCCATGGGCCCTTGGACAGGGTGATTTTATCCACAGGCGCAGATTCATCAGATTTTTGTATCACCAGAACATCAGAATTTGCGCGTAATCCATGAACGCCACAATCTTTTTTTAACAATCCCGCAATGATATTTATATCCGAACCGGATACGCCATACTTTGATAAGATAGTGGACAGGGTATCCCCCGCGCTGACCGATACGCGTGTTTCAATTGGCGCACGTGTTATCAGTTGCCGTGTCGGCTTTATCGTATAAAGTATCGCCGCAACCACAAACAAGATTGCGCCCGTTATCATCAGAAATTTAGTTGTTTTTTGTATGTTGAATTTTGTCATAGGGTGGATTATACTGAATTTATGAATTTTAATCAAGCATTTGTAATCTTAAAAAATGCGTCTGATGCACATGACGCAAAAATTATTTTGGAACATTTCCCAAAAATGGGGCGTATCCGGTTATGGCGAATCGCACGACAATTGCGCCGCGGTGTGCCGGTTGCAAAAATAATTCACGAAAAATGGTTTTATGGTTTAAAGTTTTATACAGATAAAAATACATTGGACCCACGACCAGATTCCGAAACTTTGGTTGATGCCGCGTTGGGGGCAGATGGGGACAGGGTGTTGGATATTGGGACTGGAACGGGTTGCCTGGTTTGCGCGATTGTAAAAAACAAAAAAGACGCGTCGGGGGTGGGAATTGATATCAGTTGGCGTGCGCGTTGTATTGCACAAAAAAATGTGCAATCGTTAAATATGGGCGCGCGTATAAAAATTATATATGGTGATTTTAACAAGCCTATGAATATGGGAAAATTTGATATTATCGTATCAAATCCACCATATATTGCGCGCGGGGATACGCGGGTAAATCGCGGGGCATTAAATGACCCAAAAATTGCGTTGTATGCGGGTGCGGACGGATTGGATGCGTATCGCGCTATTGCAAAAAATGCGTATAATTTGTTAAATTCAGATGGGCGAATTTTTTTGGAAATAGGATTGGGGCAAATGCGCGCGGTGCGTAAAATTTTTGCAGATAAAAATTGGAAATTTGTAAAATTTTATCGGGACCTGGGTGGGGTTATTCGCGTGCTGGAATTTTCGTTAAAATAACAATAAAAAACATTTGCATTTTTTTTTTGACTTTACTAAACTGATGAAAAGTAAGGGAGAAAACTATGGCTATTTTTACACAAAATTTCAAGCGTGCCGTGCCTTGGGGCGTTTTATTTTTAATTTTAATTGGTGTAATTATTTTTCAGTGGTGGGGTGTGTTTGCTGGAAAAAATTCGCGTGTGATAAATGTTATTGGGGAATGCACAACGAATGTTTCGCGTGATATAACGGCGATAACTTTGCGGATTGAAACATTGGCGCCGACGGGTGGTGAATCTATTGCGATGGCGCGCACGACATATAATAATGTTTCTATTTTGCTGGACCTGTATCCGAATGTTGAAAAACAAACGACGCGTTGGGAATCTTATGAAAAGACCGAGTGGTCAAATAACGCACAAAAATCATTAGGGGTACAAACGATTATCAGCGTTGATGTAACCAGTAAAACAATGGGGGATATTGAAAAAATCCTGCGTGATGCCGAGCGGTTAAATAATGTATATCCAGAAAATCTGCGTATGTTTGCGTCAGACGCTGCGAAAAAGCCGGCGATAGAGGCGTGCTTGAATGACGCTGTGCAAAATGCGCGCGCCGATGCCGAGCGGATTGCCGCGTCCGAGGGTGCATCACTGGGTCAAATGATTTCTGCGCAATATGGAACCGATGGCGGTGGTAAGCCCGCACCAATCTTGATGCGCGCGGTCGCATTGGATTCTGTTGCGAATGCGGGATTGATGACAACGGATGAAAAAATTTCTGTGACCGTCAGCGCCAGTTTCAAGTTGAAATAAAAATCGCGGATTATCCGCGATTTTTTTTATGATTTTTTTGCTTGACTTTCTGATTCGTTTTAACTATAAAATGTATAGACAAATGGTTCCCTGTTTGGGGCAGACTGCAACAGACATTGTCTGGGGTAAGCCGGGTGTTAAAAACGCTGAATGTATGCGATTATTCGCAAACCAATCTTTTGGTCGTATCATAAAAAACAAAGGATTGTGTAATGAAAAACAAAAATTTAATAACCAGAAATGCGCGTGCTGTGGCGACACTGATTATATACGGAATAATGGCGATGATGGGTAAGGACGCGATTGCCCAAGATAATCAACTTGTCAATACAAATACTCACGCGGCCACAACATCAAATATATTGAATATAAATGCGATGGATTTTTCGGCGCTAATTTCAAGTCGCGCGGACGCGGCAATAAATGCATATATAGATACCGTTGAATCCAGGGTGATGAGACTGGACGGAAAAAAGGGGAAACCCGGGTATCGTCGCGAATTGCAAAACACTTTGCAGACGCGTTATGTGCCAACAATGAATGGAAAGAATGCGCATTGTGTATTCGGTCAGCGTTTGTCATTTGATGCAGCAATGAACGCTTTGGGAATGGGTGATTTATCTGTTTTTCCGAAAACGGATGCGTGTCGCACACTGATTGGAATGATGCGACAGGATAACGGAGATAATTCTTTTTACGGCACGATTTGGCAAAACGATTCAATTATGAATGTGGCGCGGAATAGGGCGCGGGATAAAAAAGAATTTGATAAAAATAATGCAACAATTGCGAAATTGACGGCGGGCAGTGTAATCAGCACAAATTCTCATGCCGAAATGATATTGGGACGCGGTCAAATTGTCGCTGGTAAATTTGTTGCGGATTCGACCAGTAATAAAATCTATGCTATTGGGTTTAATCGCGAAACAATCCGCGAGATTGGGTTCCGAAATGGGCGACTGCCAACGTGCGTGTTTATTGGGGATTTGCGGGAAATTATTGTGGAAAAAATCACTGAAAGACAAAACGAAATTATGAAAATGCCGTATGCGGATTTGGTAAAGATGGCGGTATCTGGCGGGTTGATTTCTTCGGCGGCAGTCAATATCTCGGAACAAGAATTACGAATAATGCTGTTGGAAAAGTTGTTTGGGGTATCGTTAAACAAAAAATATTATTTGACACCACAAATGCTGAATACATTATCAAGACAAAGGGAAGGGTAGAAAAAAACGCGGAAAAATCCGCGTTTTTTTATTAGAAACCGAAAACCATACGTTGTTTAGATTGACGCTTTTTCTCGTTCCGAACGGCTTCTTCTTTCAGACGCTTGCGGCGAGTGGTGGGTTTTTCATAATTTTGACGCTCTTTCATTTCGCGATATAAACCTTCTTTTTGGGACTTGCGTTTAGACACGCGCAGGGCCTGTTCAACATTGTTATCACGAACCAAAACTTTTACCATATAAATCACCCCCTTTTGCGGATTTTGTTATTCCCGCTATCGCGGAAAATTTTTGGTGGAGTTGATGGGACTCAAACCCACGACCTCTACGATGCGAACGTAGCGCTCTATCAACTGAGCTACAACCCCAAAACTTTATTTTGCTTGCTCATATTACAATTATCACAAACAAATGTCAAATTAAAAAAAGGTCGGTCTTGACCGATTGGATTTTTTTCGCTAAACTGCGTCTATGTTGAAAAAATTAAAAAACAAAATTGTTGAATTTTTCCGCCCCAGCGACAAAGATATCCAAATAAAGTGGTCTTTGTATTGGCGTGTCTGGCGCGAAATTGGATTGCCATATTGGAAATGGTTGCTGGTTGGTGTTATTTTTACGATTATTGCCGCCAGTGCCGAGGGGTATTCAATCACCCTGGTAAAACAAATTATTGACCGGGCGTTGGGCGACCGCAGTATGACACAACTTTATTTTTATGCGGCCCTGGTTGTTGGTGCGTTTTCGTTAAAAGGGATATTTAACTATGCAAAAAGTTTGGTTATGAGTAAGGCCGGATTATTATCATCAGCGGCATTAAAAAATAAAATTCATCGTCATATGATGCGTATGGATATTACAAAATTTTATGGTGGCGGAATTGGGCGTCATCTAAATTATTTCAGTGTCCAGGCAACCACGGTTTTGGCATTGGTTACATCTTCGGTGGTCCAGTTGGTGCAAAACATTGCGACAATGATAATCACATTGGGGATTATGATTTATTTTGCGCCTTGGTTATGTCTGATATTATTGGTGTTGGCACCTGGGGTTATTATACCGATTATTTTAATCACGCGTAAAAAGCGTAAATTATCGCGTCAATCATTTGGTATTGCGAATGATGTTACCCAGCAGTTAAATCAGTCATTACAGGGTATGAAGACAATTCAAGCGTTCGGCAATGAAGATGTAGAGTCTGATAGATTTGCAAAAGTATTAGATGTTTCTAATTGTAATGCATATCGTATGACCCAGGCGTCATCGTTACAATCGCCATTATTGGAAATAATTATTTCTGTGGGGTTGGGATTGGCAATGATTATTGGGGGATATTTTATTATCAGCGGGCAAATGACGATTGGTGATTTTACGGCGTTCTTAATGGCGTTATTGGTTTTGTATAAACCCGCGCGCACGATGACAGACTTGAACGGCGGAATCCAGACGGGTTTAATCGCTGCCGAGGTTTTATTTGATTACCTGGATACCGAACCCAGTATAAAAGATGCGCCGAATGCGATTGCGTTAAAACCTGGGAAAATGTCGGTTAAATTTGATAATGTTTCATTTTCTTATGTGCCGGATGATGTTGTATTATCGGGTGTCAGTCTGGATATTCCAGCAGGTTCGGTATGTGCGCTGGTTGGACCATCGGGCGGTGGCAAAACGACTATATTGAATTTACTGGAAAGATTTTACGAACCAAATCGCGGAAAAATTTTAATCAACGGCACAGATATTAAAAAACTGACACTAAATTCTTTGCGTAAGAACATAGCAGAGGTTTCCCAAGATGTGTTTTTGTTCAATGGTTCGGTTATGGATAATATAAAATATGGCGCGCCGAATGCGACCAAAAAACAGGTAGAGGCCGCGGCACGTGCGGCGAATGCACACAACTTTATTATGGATATGCCGAAAAAGTATGACAACATTATCGGCGAACGCGGGCAATTGTTATCAGGTGGGCAAAAACAGAGAATTGCAATTGCGCGGGCAATTCTGAAAGATGCGCCAATTTTGTTGCTGGACGAAGCGACCAGCGCGCTGGACACGCAAAGCGAAAAACAGATTCAGGCGGCATTAAAGGGGTTGATGGTTGGGCGCACAACGATTGTTATTGCTCATAGATTATCAACTATTTTGGATGCGGACCAGATTTGTGTTATTGAAAATGGGCGGGTTGTTGAACGCGGAACTGATTCCGAATTGGTAAAACTGGACGGGCGGTATAAACAACTGCGTGATATTCAATTCAAGAAAAGTAAGAAATAATGAAAGAAATTGTGGAAAATATATCTGGTCAGCAGTTGGGCGATGCGCTGAGCGAGCGTTATCTGGCGTATGCAGTATCAACGATTGTAGCGCGTGCGTTGCCCGATGTTCGTGATGGGTTAAAGCCTGTTCATCGTCGTATTTTATATTCAATGTTGCGTAATAAATTGACGCCGACCGCCGCTTTTCGTAAGTGTGCCAAGGTGGTGGGTGATGTTCTGGGTTCGTTTCATCCGCATGGGGATTCATCTGTGTATGATGCGCTGGTGCGCCTGGCCCAGGATTTTTCTGTAAGGTATCCACTGATAGACGGCCAGGGAAATTTTGGGAATATTGACGGAGACCCCCAGGCGGCATATCGTTATACCGAATCAAAAATGACGAATGCGGCGATGATGATTATGGAGGGTTTGGACGAAAATAGCGTTGATATGATGCCTAATTTTGATGGCACAACGCCAGAACCGACCGTGATGCCGGGTGCTTTTCCGAATTTACTGGCAAATGGTTCAATGGGGATTGCGGTTGGTATGGCGACGAATATACCGACCCACAATGTGGCCGAGGTTTGTGATGCACTGACCCTGATGCTGGACAAGCCGGATGCGACAACACCGCAAATTATGAAAAAATTGGTTGGACCGGATTTTCCCACAGGCGGGGTCTTGATTGACGATTTTGATACGATTGTAAAGAATTATGAAACTGGGCGCGGGGCGTTTCGTGTGCGGGCAAAATGGGATTCCGAAGATTTGGGGCGCGGCGCGTATCAGATTGTGATTACGGAAATTCCGTATGGGCTGGAAAAACAGAAATTAGTGGAACAAATTGCGGCAATGATTGACGCGAAAAAGTTGCCTTTGGTTGATGATATTATGGACGAATCCACGACGGATATTCGGATTGTAATTACGCCAAAAAATCGCAGTGTGCCCGCGGACAAGGTTATGTCGCATTTGTTTGCGATGACCCCATTGGAATCGCGTTTTAATATGAATTTTAATGTGATAGATTCTGTTGGTGCGCCACGGGTTATGGGAATTGGTGAAGTGTTGGGTGAATTTTTAGCACACCAAAAAAATGTTTTATTGCGTCGGACTAGTTGGCGATTGGGGAATATCGCGCGGCGATTGGAAATTCTGGGCGGATTGCTGGTTGTGTATCTGAACTTGGACAGGGTAATAGAGATTATCAGAACCGAAGATGATGCCAAGGGTGTCCTGATGGCAGAATTTAATTTGACCGAGGTCCAGGTAGAGGCAATTCTGAATACTCGTTTGCGTTCGTTGCGGAAATTGGAAGAGATGGAAATTCGGCGCGAAGATGCTGACCTGCGCGCGGAACAAAAACAATTGCAAGATTTGCTGGCGTCGGACGAGATGCAACGCGACCAATTACGGGCGTGGTTTGCGGATATTAAAAAGCAGTATGATAAAAAAACTGCGCTGGGACGGCGTCGGACGATTTGGGCGGCGGCGACAGATGCGGATACAGAAATCAACCTGGACGAATTTATTGAAAAAGAACCATTGACGATTATTTTATCAACCCTGGGGTGGATTCGTGCGGCGCGCGGACACCTGGATTTGGGCGCGCTGGATGTAAAGTTCAAGGAAGGCGACGAGTTGCAAACCGCGTTTCACGCGCAAAGCACGGATAAAATAAATTTATTTGTATCGGGCGGAAAAATGTTCTCGTTGGCGGCGAATACTTTGCCGGGTGCGCGTGGTTTCGGGGAAAGTCTGCGTTTAATGGCGGACATCGCGGCAGACGAAACGATTGTTTCGGCGTTTGTGCTGGATACAAATGAAAAGTATTTATTGGTTGCGCGTCATGGGACCGGATTTATTGTCAGTGGTGAAAATTGTTTGGCGCAAACACGCACAGGGAAACAGATTATGAATACAGACGCAAAAAACCCCGCAGTGCTGTGTGTGCCTGTGCCGACCGATAACGAGTATTTGGCGATTGTAGGTTCCAATGATAAACTCTTGATATTCCCATCATCGGAAATCCCAGAATTGGCGCGTGGCAAGGGGGTCATACTGCAAAAATATAATGCGGAACGAACATACACAATGGACGCAATGTTCTTTGATAAAAAGTCGGGATTTGGTTGGACGACAGGGCGCGGGCGCACATTGGTTGATGATTGGTCGCCGTGGGTTGGAAAACGTGCGGCCCAGGGGCAAACTATACCGGTTGGCTTTCCACGTAGTGGGAAATTTGGAAAATAAAAATGGGTATTTTTACAAAAATAAAATCTTTGTTTGTGAAAAAAAGACTGGACGATGAAACATTATCGGCGATGGAAGAATCGCTGATTGCAGCGGATATTGCGCCAGAAATTGCGGCGGACGCGGTTAAAAAATTACGTGCGAAATTTCGCCCAGATAATGACACGACCGATACAGAAATTAAAAGTGCGCTGACCCAAATTTTGCGACCAAATACAGAAAAATTGACGGCGGCGACGGACCGAGATGCAAAAATTATTTTGGTGATTGGCGTCAATGGGGCGGGAAAAACCACAACTATTGGAAAGTTGGCGAAAAAATGGACGGACGTGGGGAAATCGGTTGTGATTGGTGCGTGCGATACTTTCCGTGCGGCGGCGGGCGAACAATTGACCGAATGGGCGACTCGCGCGAATGCGAAATTGGTCTGTGGTGTGTCAAATGACCCAGCGGCAACGGCGTATGCAGCGATAGAGCAGGGTGCGGGCGCAGATAAGATTATTTTGGACACGGCGGGCAGGTTGCATAATCGCGCAGATTTAATGGCAGAATTGGAAAAAATGATTCGCGTGATAAAAAAAATTGCGCCGAATGGTCCCGATGAAATATGGCTGGTTTTGGACGCAATGACTGGTCAAAACGCGCTGAATCAAATAGAATTTTTTAATCGTGTTGCGCCATTGACTGGATTGGTTATAACAAAAATGGATTCTTCGTCGCGTGGCGGTTTCCTAATCAGTTATGCGGCGCGTGAAAAAAATCCATTGCCGATTGTTCGGGTCGGATACGGCGAAAAAATTGGCGACCTGCGTGAATTTGATGTTGATGAGTATCTGAAAAAATTGTTGGATTAAAACAAGATTCGCACATCACACACAGGGCGTAAATCGCGTGGCGCATCTGCAACCAATTTATTATCTATCAGTTTATAAATTTTCTCATACGCCATTGTTGGTGTGTCCGGGTCAGAATCAGATACGCGCCATATACTTTTTATTGAAAACACGGGCGAAAAAGAAAATTGAATTTGGGCTTGGTCGCAATCCAGCCCTGGGGCGGTGGTCATATAATCTGGGGTTATGTCATAAAGTTTATCACCATCGTTCAGTTGTATTGTATATTCCCAAAAGTCGGGTAATTTCGCGCTGGCGTATCTGGTTTTTGTAATTAAATCAAGTGCGCCGTCCCCGTTTATATCCAATGAAAATGTTTGTATTTCCATCACATTATCATCACGTGTTCCCCAATCAAAATTTTCATCAGTCGTTGGCGTGGGCAGATTGTCCGTAAAGTTTGGGTTTGTTTCGGGTGCGGGCGCGTTATTCCAATCTGTGTTTGTTTGTGTTGGATAGATATCGCCACCGCTGGCCGGAGTTGTCTTTTTTTCGGATAGGTATGACCAAAAAATTATTCCACACAAAATCAAAATACTAATGGTCAGTAAAATTATTTTTTTCATATCAGTTTCCTTT
This sequence comes from Rickettsiales bacterium, assembly GCA_031262525.1. GTDB lineage: Bacteria > Pseudomonadota > Alphaproteobacteria > Rs-D84 > Rs-D84 > JAISHM01. The sequence goes on from JAISHM010000019.1 coordinate 47,548, forward strand.
TGATGCATTCAGAAATAAATCACGACGGGCGGCCTTTCTGGATTGTGTTCCTTCACCGATATTGGTCGCATTAGCCGCGCAATTCCAATCCATTTTACGGATACAATTATCCAGTGTTCGTAAACGCGTTGCCCACCCATCACCCCAATTATACGCGTAATCCAGGATTGCGGTTTTTGCACTGCGCGGAAATGCGTCCCAGTTTTTATATTTTTTCTTTTGGTATGAGATGCTGTTTTCTGTATAACGATTGACTTCGTTTATAATAGATTCCCGTGTTGTTTGTATATCCGCAACGCGTGTTCCGTCGGACAGGGTTCCACTGCGTATGGAATTACGACTGGCACTGCGTACCATTGGGTCGCGCCGTGATTTCGCATCGCGTGCAAAGTTTAATATATAACTATGATATTCTCGTTTTTGACTATCGGTCAATTTACGTCCGTTTGCAAAAAAATCAAAAGGTGCGAATCGCGAATAATCTTTGACCAAACTACCAATCCCAACCGTTGGAAAGTATTTTGTGTCCAAATAAACCTGGGTCCTGTATCCTTCGTGTTTTAACAGAAAATCAGCCAATGACCCAAATGGCAATACCGCATCAACAATGGCGACAGGCTTTGGCACTGGTGCTGGTTCTGGCGTTGTTGTCTCTGTTGCTGTATTTTCGGATAACACAACGACATTTGTATTCTGGTTCGTGTTCTGTTGCCCATCGCCCGAGCCATCATCAGTCGCAACATTTATTTCCCCCAAGAACGCAACCGCATCATCATAATCAGAATCAGTAATATGAATTTCTTCGAATAACTGATTATCTGGACGTGCTTTTAATTTTAATTCTGTTGCGCCAATCGCGCGTTCTATGTTCGCAGTCGGAATTCGTATTGTACGGCATCCAACATTAAATAAATCCCCACCCCACACAGCATTTATAATAACCCGCGAACACGATAAAATCGCCATAATTAAAAATAAATTACGCAGGTTATTTACAATTTCGCCACCGGCACGCCGTATCAACGCAATACCCCAACCAAACAATAAAATTCCCGCCATAATGGTAATAATCAACCACGCAACATCTAAAAAGTTGGATAAATCACGAACAAAGCATGTTGGGTCTTCCAGTAAAATATAATCGGCATTTGCATTCAGGACATTAAGTCCCGAATTTTTAAGATGTAAAATCAGTTCATTCAGATTCATTTCAGATTAAAAAAACTGGTCGGGGCATCGTCTTCATTTGCGGCAATTCCGGCCCATCCAAACAGGTCGCCCAAAACCCCAGTTTCATCTTTTTTTGCTTTCTTGAAAGGCAGGATATTTTTTAACGAACGCGAACGTTTTGGTTTTTCTGTTTCAATTGGGGTATCATCCATCGCAATAAATTCCGTTGCCAATTGTGTCAAGGTTGCGTCGTCGTCCAGATTCTGTGTTTCGGTTTTTCCCGCTGTGATTTTGGTGGTTTCAATTATTTTTTCTTCGGCCAGGGGTGTTAAATTATCAAAAATATCCTCTATGGTTTGGGGTGTATTTCCTGTTATATCTGGTAATTCTTCGGCCAGAGCAACACTGATTCTTTCGTTTGGGGTTTGTATTTCAATTTCAGTGATTATTTCATCTGGTTCGGGTTCTATTTCTGGCTCAATCTCTGTTTTCGTGTCTGCCAGTCCGCTGTGCAATACGGATAAAATCGGAATCACGGGCGTTGTTTTTTCTTCTGTATCAAGGGCTGTTTCATTTATAATTTCGTCTGTGTCTGCGCAACTTTCGGTTATGTAATCATCATTATTTGTGGTAATTTCTGCCAGCTCGGAATCCACTGGCACACCCAATAAAATAGTATCACCTGGTAATTCCAGCGATTCACGAACAGCATCAAATGCAGATTTTATCATTTGCCTATCCAAATTTTCACCGCCAGAAATATAAATGATTTTTGTCTTCAAGTGCCCCCCCTTGCTTGCGCAGTATTATATCATATTTTAACCTTGAAAGCACATAAAAAATATCTTATGATTAGGGTATGAATACAACTGAACAGATTTTGGCAGGGTTGGACGCGCTGGAATCAGCGGTTCATAAAATTTCAGATTTATCAAAGAATTCTGACGCTGTGTTAAAGTCGCGAATTGCGGATTTAACCATGCAATTAGAAACTGAACGCGAAAAAAATATCCGTGCACAAAAACTGATAGATGCCGCGTTGGAAAAAATGGGGGCTTTGTAAAATGGCGGTTGTTGCAATTCCTATTCTGAATAAAAATTATATGATGGGTTGTGCTGATGGGCAAGAGGCGCGCTTGATTGAAATCGGAAAAATGGTTGATTGTCGCGCGCGCGCTATCCAGGAAAAAATTGGAACTTTGCCCGAGGGTTCGTTGCTGGCGACGCTATGTATTGTATTGGCAGATGAAATTATGTCTGGGAATAAAATTGACACGGATGCGGCGGAAAAAATTCTGGCGCGGATTGAACAAATAAAAGCGGGGATTGAATAAAATGTTGCCGTCGGTCTATGCACCAAAGGATTTTAAGAGATTACGCGCTTCGGGCGACATAATTGCGCGTTGTTTTGACTTTATTTCCCCGTATATTCGCGCGGGGGTTACAACGGGCGAAATAGATAATATGGTTGCGGAATTTTTGCGTGAAAATGGCGCGCGGTCTTCGGATTTGGGTTATATGGGTTTTCCGCGTCATTGTTGCACCAGTCGTAATGATGTAATCGTGCATGGAATTCCCCGTGATGATGAAGTTTTGCGCGATGGCGATATTATAAATATTGATTTAACGGCCGAGTACAAGGGCTTTCACGCGGACGCGTCCAGAATGTTTATGGTTGGAAAGGTGTCTGATAAGGCGCGAAAAATAGTAAATGTATGCGCGGACGCATTGAACAGCGCGATTGCGGTTTGTGCCCCAGGGGTCCCTTTGTCGGAAATTGGAAAGACGATTCAGGCGGTGGTTGAACCGCACGGATATACAATCTCGCGCGATTTTATTGGGCATGGTATTGGCAAGGTTATGCACGATGACCCACAGATTTATCACTGGTATGATAAAAAGTTTGATAAAATGATAATGGTTCCCGGCTTGGTCTTTACGATTGAACCAATTATTTGTGAAAAATCTAATAAATGTAAAATAGACGATGATGGTTGGACCGCGCGTACCGCGGACGGGGGGTTGTCTGCGCAATGGGAACATACAATTGGAATCACCGAAGACGGGGCGATAATTTTCACAGAGTTGGGGGTGTGAATTGGAAAAACAGGCCGATGATTTCAGGAGGGGACACCGGGCGCGTTTGCGTGAAAAATTTATGGAAAATCCGCAAATAACAGACGCGGAATTATTGGAATTATTATTGACTTATGCCGTGCCACGCATAGATGTAAAGCCGATTGTGCGGGGGCTGTTGGCGCGCTTTGGCTCTTATTCTGGGGTTATATCTGCCACGCCCACGGATTTAATGAGGGTGCGTGGGGTTGGGCGCGGGATTGTAGTTTTTATTTGTGCGTTGTATTCTGGGACTTTGCGTGGGTATGTTTCGGCGATGAAAAATTCTCCTGTGTTTAACGATTGGGCGATTTTGGAAAATTATTGCAAGATGCGTTTGGCAACTAAGACAACCGAAGAATTTCATATTTTATATCTGGATAACAACAGCAGGTTGCAAGAAGACGAACTGCATGCGGCGGGTACGATTGACCATGCGGTGGCTTACCCGCGTGAGATATTAAAACGCGCGTTGGATCTGAATAGTCGGTTTGTGATTTTGGTTCATAATCATCCGAATGGATCGCCGTTATTTTCACAAGATGATATTGTTCTGACCCGCGCAGTGATAGAGATATTAAAAACTGTTAAAATAACAATGCATGACCATTTATTGGTGGCAGGCGGACAATTGTTTTCTGCACGCGCAATGAATTTGATTTAGGTTATATATTGTGATAATGTTATAAAACAAAGGAAAAATGAAATGTTTGGGCGCACTTTTGCGATTGCAGAAATTTTATTGCGGGGGCATATAGGCAATCCTTTTTGGTGGCCGCGTATGCGTCGTCGTGCGTATCGTCGCGACATAACGGCAATTGTAATCCCAGAATATATGAAAAAATATGTTCCACAGAATGGCACAATCCCAGTGTTGCAGACAATAAAAAATAAAGACGAAAAGATATTTTCAATATGGCAACAGGGGGTTGAAAATGCTCCGCCGATTGTGCGTGCATGCTTTGATTCTATGCAACGCAATTGCAATCAGGAATTGTTGGTTTTGACAGACAAAACATTGTCTGATTATATAGATTTACCGGGTGTTATTATGGACAAGCGGAAACAAGGGAAAATAGGGAATGCTCATTTTTCTGATATTTGCAGGGTAGAATTGCTGTATAATTATGGTGGGATATGGATGGACGGGACAAATTTTGCGACGGGTCCTGTGCCAACAGATATTATGAATTTGGACTTTTTTGTTTATATGGCCGATGATTCCGGTAGTCGTTATTCTTTTATACAAAATTGTTTTATTCGGGCGCGAAAAAATTCATATTTACTGGCGGCGTGGCGCGAAATGATATTGGAATTTTGGAAAAACGAGCCACGGGAATTTGACTATTTTATGCACCAGTTAATGTTCAAATCATTGGTAAAATATGACGCGGAAGCGAAAAAATTGTTTAATAATATGCCGCATATAATGCAAGAACCTACACACAGATTATGGGCGAAATACGCGGGAAAACCTTTTGACGCAGATGAGTTTACAAAAATCACGGGGGACGCGTTTTTCCAAAAAGTAACTTATCGTGGAAGAGATGCAACTAATCCTGTCCCGGGCAGTTTTTCTGATTACTTGATAAATATGGGGAATAAATAAAAATGAGACGAATGATTGTAAAACTTTATGTGATATTATTTGGGGATTTGTTTAATCCATTTTGGAAACCCAGATTACAAAGACGAACCCGACGCTATGATATTATTGAACGTGTTTTTACAAAATATCTAACGCGTTATATTCCACAGAATGTCGGTATTCCGCGCGAAAAAAAAACAAAGAATGAATATATTTTTTCAATGTGGTTGCAAGGGGAAAAAAATGCACCACCGATTGTCCATGCTTGTTGGCGCAGTATCAAACGAAATTCTGGAATGAAACTGATTATCTTGGATGAAAATAATCTGAAAGAATATTTGGAGTTGCCTGATTTTATATTGCGTCGGCGGGCGCGTGGTCAGATTGGAAACGCGCATTTTGCAGATATTATACGGGTAGAATTATTACGAAAATATGGTGGCGTATGGATGGATTCTACATTATTTATGACGGGTCCGATACCAGAACAAATTATGTCGTCTAATTTTTTTATGTTTTTGGCTAATAAAAATAATGCCTGGGGGTATGGTGGGGTCCAGAATTTCTTTATTCGTGCAAAGAATAATGATTATTTAATAAACGCATGGGGCGAAATGATTCTGTCGTATTGGAAAAATGAAAGCAGGGCAATGGATTATCTGGTACATCAGTTAATGTTTAATGCGTTGATTAAAAATGATGCGTGCGCGCGTGATGAGTTTGCAAAAACTCTGCATATAAATCTATCGCCAACGCATACGATATGGCCGTGTCATCGCGATGCGCCCTTTGACCAGCAGATATTTGAGAGAGCAAAAAAACAAACATTTGTTCAGAAACTATCGTATCATGGGACAGAAAATCCAATTCCTGGGTCATTTGCGGATAAAATAAAGGATATGTAAAATGCCAAAAGTCTCTGTGATTATTCCTGTTTATAATGCGGAAAAATTTCTACGAAAGTGTTTAGAATCTGTGTTAAATCAGACTTTTTCAGATATAGAAATTATATGTGTAAATGATGGCAGCACGGATAAATCATTGGAAATTTTGCAATCTTATAAAGATAAAAGAATAAAAATTTTGGATAAAAAAAATGCGGGTGTGTCGGCGGCACGGAATGATGGATTGTCGGCGGCAACGGGAGAATATATACATTTTATAGATGCAGACGATTGGATTGACGATGATTATTATGAAACATTATTAGCGGGCGCAAGAGCGGATATTATTGCCAGTGGTTTTGTATCAAATACAAAATTTACAAACGGAATAAAATATACCAGAAATCATATTGTAAAAACTTTGTCATGGAAATTGTGGGTGTCGGGCGCGATGTCTAAATCGTATGTGTGGCGGTATTTGTTTCGTCGTAAATTTCTGATTAAAAATAAATTAAAATTTCGCACTGATTTAATTTCCCAAGAAGATACATTATTTGTTCTGAATGCAATGGCGTTATCTGATAAACTGGTTATTCGTCGTGGTGCAAAATATCATTATATAATGAATACGAATTCTGCGCTGAATGCACGCGACCCAGAACATCAAAAAAAGATGGATAAGCATTATCAAATCGGCAGAAAGTTCCGCAAAGATTTCGCAAAAAAACACAATGTTTTGTGGGTGTGGGTTTTACGAAAATTTTCGTAAATACCAATCCAATATAAATCCGTGTTTCCACGCCCAATTGCGGCGATAGCGACGCGATAATTTCATATTTTTATTTCTGGTCTTTCGCCGTGTTTTGTCGTGCATAATAGAAGACTCATTCAGCGCGTAATGATATAAAACATTTGGAACAACCGCTATTTTATTCGCCAAACGAACTAGTTCTAGTGAAAAAAATGCATCCTCCATCGCGCGAAGCCCTGTTGGAAAAAATAATTTATTTTGTGTTAAAAAATCGCGCCTTGATAAATACCGCCATACATAATTATTCGCAATAACGCGTGTTCCGCGCACACGCTCGCGCAGAGTTTTTAATGTCATTAGTTTGCTGTAATTTATGCTGTGGTTGTATGAATTTTCGTTATCAAACCCGCTGACCGCTACATCGGCATTTGCCTTGGTCGCTGATGATAACATTTTTTCATAATAATCATTGTCAATCCAATCATCAGAATCCAAGTAATGAACCCAATCCCCCGTTGCCGCGGCAAATCCGTTATTTCGCGCATCTGACAATCCCATATTTTTTTGTCGTATGATTTTTATTCGTTTATCTTTTTTTGCATATTTTTTTAATATGTCTATGGATTTGTCGGGACTGCCGTCATCAACACAAATAATTTCCAGGTCCCGGTATGTTTGACCCACAACCGAATCCAGGCAACGCACCAAGTATGGTTCGGATTTATAAACAGGTATTATAACAGATATCATATTTTTATCCTTTGGAATCGTTTTGGAATTTTGGTTACCAGTTTTAATCCCAGCATAGCAGGCTTGTTCCAGGCATAAACTGGGCGAAAAATAGTTTGTAAAAATCGTGCGAGTTTTATGTATGATTCACGCCGATGTTTAGAGTTCGTTATCGTCGTAATTGTGCGATAAATTTGTCGCGCCATATGTTTTTTCCAAGATTCATCACGATTTTTAATTTTTTCGTGCGTCATATTATAATCTATTGTGCCAAAATGTAATAAATACAGATTTGGGTCAATATGAAAATTATGCCCGCGAACCTTGTGAAAGCCGCTACCCCATTTAACCGGTCGTGCCAACACAACTGGTTTTGTATAACGCGTAGAGAGCAGGGCATACCCGCGTTGTATCAGAAAAGGTTTCTTTTTGTCTAATTCAATTTCGCGATTCATATCTTGTCCGATATCCAGCCCCAGTCCAGAAAGTGAGGTTTTAATATTCGCATCCGATAGGTATTGTTTTAATGATTTATTGGTTGCTGGGTCAACAACCAAAAATTCATCTGTATCACACCCAATTACAATGTCATAGCCGCGCGAAAATAGTTGGCTTGCTAAATCTGATAACAAACCAATACGATATCGGTCGCCCGCCAATCGCTGCATATCTTTATGCGCCAGTTTTTTTATGTGCGCCCCATCAGGTTCAGATTGGTCCAGTCCGTCCAGATAAACATATAAATTATCATGCCCCAGTTCGCGACCATAATATTCAATCCAACGCCCCAGAAAAAATTCATCATTGCGGGACATTGTAATTGCGGCAATACGTTTCATCGCGACATCCTTTTGCTAAGAATATGTTTTATATTTCGCCATAAAATTTTAATAGGATTATAGGTCAATAGATTGTTGATACATTGTTCGCCAAATTCGCGCTGTGCATTTTTAATAATAGCATCACGCAATTTTGGGTCAATACGATTTAATACATATTTAATTTGTCCCCCCAGCGCACCATGGTGGCGAATAAAGTTTTGTTTTTTTATAAATGGAAATCCGCGACGGAAAAAATACTTTATCTTGTTATATACCGCATGCCCAGATACCGTATATACAGATGCAAAACGCGCGCCGTGTTCAATCAGCATACGTGTAAAACCATGTTCGTATAAACTGATTATTTTTCCTTTGCCCATACCGGGTTGTACCGACATTATCAGGTCGTCAAATTGGTCCGACATAAACACTAGTGGGCGCATACCCAAAAACCAAGATTGTAAATGAGGCTTTTTTTTGTTTTTATTAAATACAATTCCACTGGCGTCAATTTGTTGATGTTCCAAATTTTCCAATAATGGCAATATCGGGTGCAGTGGCGCATACATAGAATCATTGACCAAATAAACCCAATCATATTTTTCTAAATCCAGATTTTCACGCGCCCAAACAAACCCGCGTTTATAAGAGCCAAAATCATATTCTGTATGACGATTCGCCCCAGCATATAAAACATAAGGCGTCAGCTTTTTTAATTCGCTGGGCGGGGTATCGTTGTCCATATAAAACACAACATCGCCCAGTTCCGATAGAGCGCGAATATATAATATCTTGGAATCATCTATGACTGCGTCATTATAAGCGTATGCAGCAAATATAAATAGTCGTTTTGTATCAGGTTTAGTGTCTATCATTTTATCCCTTTATTATTTGCATATTGCGGTGTATGGCGGGTTGGATTTTTTCGTGTCAATGCGTCCGCCCAATCCACAATCCAGACAATTAAATCGTCTGTTTTGTGAATGCATTGTATCAAAAATAATTTCTGTTGCATTTAATTTTGAGATGTTTTTTTCCACATTATCCAGATATTTTTCATCTGCCGGGAATCCAAAATAAAATGCCCGCGCCGCCCCGCTACATTTTTTTCCCCCCGCATAGCACGCAGAATCATTTACTTTCGCAGCATCTGGCACACAAGAAATTTCACAAGTGTCGGGGTTTGTAATCATCATCTCGCAATCGTTACAAGGGTTCGTGGGGGCCACAGAAACCCCGTCAATAATCACAGAATTATCGCATTTTGTCGCAGGGGTTGAAACCAATTGTATCGCCATTGGTGCAATGGGTGCATTACAAACCCATTCCATTGTTGTATAATCTAACATTGCCGCCACCCCATTCGGACAAATTCGCGCCGCCGTGGTCGTAATGCATTCCCATCGGTCATCAACAACTACCGCCGTTGTGTCCCCCGGACATAGCGGACGCAAGGACGGGTCCATTTCACACATCTCGGTCGTTGAATTCCAAATCGTATCGCCCATACAAACCGCAGTCGGATTTTTATCCAGGCATTCCCATTTGCCAAAGCGAAATACTTTCTGTTGCGATGATGCACAGAATATAGTTTTTTCAGATTGTATTGCCGCCGTCCCGATATCGGTATTCGTTTCAACCGCGTATTGTGTAATGTATAATAATTTTCCATCGGTTAAACCCGCGGCGTTGATAATACTGGTCGGGATTGTTCGCCGATGTCCGTTACCTGATAACAAAGCAAAAGAATTATTCGTTGTTTTTATCAGTATTCCAAAATTAGGTGACGCGTCATAATCCGTTGTTAAAATTTTTAATATATCATTTGTATATTTTTCATCCGGCATATCCGCAGTTGTTATAATAAAGTTTTGCGCGCTGCGCCCCGCGCGTTCCGGGGAACATACCGAAATTTGTTTGTTTCCATCAGAGCATAATTTCGCGCTGATTACATTGTATTGTTTTGTGCATGGTTGAGTGTCAGAATTTATAACCGCATTTTCGGTTATATGACCCGCGCTGTCCAGGGCGGCAGCCTCGTCATGGGTGCGTACCATACAGGACAGGATAGATTTTATATGTGTGTTTTGTATGGCTGTTTCCAGTTTGTTATCGGTCATTTTTTGGTCTGGGCCATCCAACAGGAAATAACCGCCCATCAGAATAAATACCAAAATCATCACAAAGATATTCATAAATTTTCTTCCCCTGGTTTTTATATCATAATAGAAAAAATTTGTGTTAGCAATAGTTTTAGAAATATGATAAAATAAAATAAATAAAGTATGGAAGGGCTATGAAAAAGTCAGGAATTTTTTCGTTTGCGATTGCTATGATTATGGGGCTGGGTGCGGCTGATGCTGCGTATCCGGCATATGGCGCGCAGACCCAGTATGTTCAGGTTGCGGGTTCATCGCAGTATTCATCGGCGGCAAATCGTTCGGCGGTACCACAAACCTATGCGGGGGCGAGTTCGACCAGTGTGGCGTCATCAAGTGCGAATCGGGTAACGGGTGCGTTGCCACGGGTCGGAACGGCGTCTACGACGGCGGGGCGTTCTTATTACCAGCCTGCGGATTATGATAGATTGGCGGACAGCGGTCTGTATGTTGGTTTGTCGGTGGGTTATATGATGGGTGTGAATGGTGGAATGTTGGCGAATTATCGGGGTGAGTCTGATGGGTATTTTGCACCTGGGTCATTTGATACTTCGGATTATAAAACGGATACGATTTTGCCTTTGCAGTTGTCAATTGGCGCGGCGATAAACAGCGATGTTCGTGTTGATTTTTCTTATACTCGGTTCAGTGGGTTATCGTATGCGGATAGTGTAAAGACCAGTAATGGCGCGGAACTGATAGATGTCAGTGCGACTGGTGGCGCAATTTCCAGCACGGCGACAATGATAAATTTATATTATAATTTGGATTCTTTTACGGGGTATATGGCGGGTGGCTCGCTCAGTCCTTATGTTGGTGTTGGTTTGGGTATTTCTACGAATACGATTGCGGACTATTTGGTTTATGACCCATCGTTTTATAGTGAAAATGGTATAGTAGAGGGAAATACCTATCCGGCGGGTGTTTTGACGGCAATTTCGGATATTTATGCATATCATGCAGGCGGCACGACCGAACAATTATCCTATATGATAGAAGGTGGTGTCACAACCGAAATGGAAGGTGGAATAAAGTTGGACTTTTTTGTGCGGTATTCTGGAATGGGTAAGGTTCAATCGTCGGGTAGTGTTGTTGTGTCCCAGACAGATTGGCTGTCCACGGGTGGTGCAGCGATTGGTCAAGACGGGGCCGAGGTGCCGTCCGAATTTGACAGCGTGTTCCACTATACAAATTGGTATGAAAGTGGAAAATTATCAACCATAGACGCGGGTGTTCGTATGCGAATACAGTTCTAGTGAATAACGAATAATGGGAAAAATAGGAGAGAGTTATGGCAGAAAGTATAGTTGCTGGTAAAAGTGAGCTTTTTGCTATACGTATTATAAATCTCTATAAATATCTTTTTGATAAGAAAAAAGAATTTATTTTATCAAAACAAATCTTGCGTTCTGGGACCAGTATTGGTGCAAATCTGGTTGAAGCTAAGTTTGCTATATCAAAAAAAGATTTTATTTGTAAGTTTCATATTTCAATAAAAGAGTGTTCTGAAACTTTGTATTGGCTTAGGTTATTAAAAGAAACTGGGTATTTATCACAAAATGAATTTGATAGTATTTATTCTGAATGTGAAGAAATACTTAAAATACTTGTAACATCCATAAAAACGGCAAAGAAAAAATGAAAACAAATTCTTTTACATCTTTTATTATTATCGCCCCGTTATTCGCTGTTAGCTATTCGCTATTCACTATTGATGCGGATGCGGCATTACGAACTGGTAATGCGGGGACGGGACGCGGTGTTTCTTATTCCGCGGACCAGTTGGGGGTGTATGATGCGGTCGCTCAACAAGCAGTTAATGACCAAGAACGGATTGCGTCGGCGACAACCTCTGAGGAATTGGGATTACAAGTTCGCGTTGCGGATATGAATCTGGCGCGTGATATTGCATCGGGTGTGGAATCTGTGTTGCCGATTGCGGAAAAATTAGACAAATGCGCGGCGATTTACCCAACGGGCGCGATGGCGTGGGATAATTCTAATATCGGGTTGCGTCCTGGGGTTGATGGTTGTGTGGCGGATGTGGAACTGCGGTATATAAATGGAACTGATGATATTGTTTTGGCGCGCGGGCGGCTGTCGGCGGGCGACTCTATAAAGTGCAATGTGTCCAGTTTTCCAGCAGATAGTTATACGATTGACGCGGGAAAAATAGAATTTCCAGCGGACAGGGAACCCACAATGGATGATGTTGAAAAACAAATGAATGCCGAAATGCACAAGAACGAGGGTATAAAAGTTATAACGGGGACACTGCTGGGGGCGTTGGGTGGAAACTTTATCGGGCAAAATGACCCGGGAAATTCTGCTATGTTGGGGACCAGCGCGGATAAAATGAAAAAAACGGCAATGGGTGCGTTGTTGATGGGGGGGGCGACATTGGCATCAACCAATGCAGGTAAGGTTGGTGGTGATGTAATTATGGGGGCGACCATTAACGCAATCGGCGGTGGAATGATGGGAAATTTATCGGGGATTGGTGGCTCTACATTGGTGATAAAAAAGTGTGATGGTGGGGATTGTTTGTATGGCGTTGTTGCGTCAGATGCGGAATTGCCCAGTAGGCGCGATGGTTTTTATAACAAGATGCAGGATACCCAATTTTCGTGTCAAAAAAATGGGAATGGTTATACGGGATGTACGCGTGCCGTGTTTTCCCAGTGGTCATTAAATGGAAAAACACAATATGACAAGGCCGCAGATGTTGCGCGAGAAATGGAAAATGTTAATAGTGTTTATTGTTTAGACGGGGATAAGATGACTTTGTCGTCCAGTGGTGGGTGCGGTGGTGGGCAGATATTTTATCTGTTGTCGGGGGTTCGTGTTTCCAACCAGCCGCAACCGGCGGTTATCAAAGAGTGGAAAAGCGATGTAAATACCAGCGATGAGTTTAATGAATTAAAGCGCAAAGGTGGCACATATCAAATCTATGGGCGTTATAATGACGGAACAATTGGCGATGAGTTGTCCAGTTTCAGTATCCAGAATTTTACACCTGTGGTGCAAACGGCCAGCAATGGCGACGGATTGGACTTTAATAACAGCGCGCGCACAGGGGCGACAATTACCGGTGCGGGTATCGGTGCGGGTTTGGGCGCACTGGGTGCGTATAAAGGTGCAACGACCGAAATGGATAATCGTTGGGTATCTGCGGTCCAAACATACAAAGATTCATTGACCAAGTTCTATTGTGGCACGGGCAGGCGGTATCTGTCGTCATACAATGAAATAACCATAATTCCAAATATGACAGAATAAAAAACGCGGGATACCCCGCGTTTTTTTATCGGTATTATTTACCGGTATATACAGATCGTGTTGGTAATGTGTAACCATTTAAACATGTTATATAATAATTGTAAAAAGTTATCAAATAGTCCCATATTGATATATATCTCTGACATAAAGTGATAACATTTTGTAAGTTTTGCGTATAAAGAAAACCCTCGGTGCCAGAATCGCGATTTATACATCTCATGGTGCCATTTATTATAACCTGAACGTATTGTTGCTCGGTCAATTGGTCGGTACCAACAGAATCTATCATATTATCCAATTCTGTCAGTATATTATAATTAAAAGTGTCCCTATAGTTTGTTTTTAACAGATAAAGAAACTCTGCGGCCAACTGGTCATAGGCCGTGTTTAAGTCATTATTTATCTGTTCATATTGTTCAGGGACACCTGTACATGGGATTGGTGGGGTTGTTGGTATTGGTTTACCTGTTTGGTCGTGTGTAGTATCAGTTTTACAAGACGCCGCGCCAAACATTGTCGCCGCACCAAACATTGTAATCAATGCTGTTCTGCGCGCGTTTTTCATAGTAAATAAATTTACAAAATTGTTTTTTGTTTTCGCAAAGGTGTTTCTTGCGCCAATAACTAAATTTTTAACTTTTTTATTCATAACCCAACCCCCTTGTTTTATCGTGTGTGGTTTTATGATTTTTTATCTTACACACCCATTATAAAAAAATTATATTTTGTCAATAATAAAAGAAAATTATTTTTTTGGCAATTTATCGGTTAGCGATTACTGATTATTGACTAACTTTTCTTTATAATATGTAATTTGTTGCGGTCCCACTGGGCGGCAAAGACATCGTCAATGTCTGTGATTTTATGTTTTTTTAATTCTGTGCGCAGCCACGCATTTGTCTTTTTTATCCGCGCCAGGTTTTCAGAATCCACAACCCCGTTGTCAATAATTGTTATAGAATAATCGCGTGCGCCTTTTTTTACAATGGTCAAACTGCCGTCGGTTTCAATTTGCGCACTGCGGATTTCAGACAGCGAATGAATTCCCTCTTCACGTATTGCGGCAGCGATTTCATGTGCGCTGACATTTATTTTTTGGATTGTTTTTTCCTGTAATTTTCCGTCCTGGATAATAACTTTTGGAGACCCCATCAGTAATCGTCGTCCGAAATCAGTCCGACGCGAAAACCAATTTATAACCCCAACCATAATTATATACACAGACATTAAAACCAAGAATTGCGATATTTTTACATTGTCGTCTATGATAAAGTCCGTTAAAATTGCCGCCAATATAAAGTTAAAAATAATATCCAGCGCGGTCATTTGTTTCATCTGGTAATTCAGACCAAACACGCGCCGAAACAGCATAACAACCACAAAGGCACAGAAAAATTCCAATACACGCATTCCATAATACATTAAAAATTCTGGCATTATTTATCCTTTTTGTTTTTTAACGAAAAGTTTGGATGCGGCAATTTTTCAATTAAATCCTGTGCCTCTTGACGCCAGCGCTTTAACCGCGCACGCAACCAGTTTTCATAAAAGAAGAACAATCCCCCCATTCCAATCAGTGGGAAAACATAATAAATTATACGATATGCCAACAGAGCGCCAAATATAGTCGCGCGGTCTATGTCGCCCGGCAACGCCACCAAAAAAATACTTTCAAACACGCCAATTCCGCCTGGAACCTGACTGAATACACCAACCACCTGGGCGATAACGAAAATTCCAATAAATGTTGTAAATGGCACATCAACAAACGGAACTAAACAGAAATACAAAACCAATCCCGCCAATACAGAATCCAAAATTCCAATCAGTGTTTGATACACCGCGTCCATTGTTTTTGGAATTTGGAACGATAATTCGCCAATTTTAATTTTCTTTTTCCGGAATAACAGGGTCATTGAAAAATACGCCCCCAGCGCCGCGATACAGAAAATAAACAGAGTATAAATCCCGATTGACGCGCCAACACTGCCCGAGAACAACGAATGCGGAACCATAAAATATCCAATCGCCATAATCGCCGCGCACCCAAGAAAATAAGTAATCCCGTTATAGGTCAGTAATTTTATAATATCCCCGCCACGAACGCGCCACCGCGTGTAAAGACGATAACGAATTGCACCCCCAGATACCACGGCATGCCCCGCATTATTACTGATGGCAAAGCCCAACATTCCCGCCAGCATCCATTTCCACCAACTTATCTTTTTCCCGACATAGCGCAACGCCAGAAAGTCATACAGGCTGAGCGATAAATAACCCGCCAAACACGCCAAACACGCCCAAATTAAATTTAATGCCGGAATATCCAAAATTGCACGAATAATATCATGCACCGAATGATTGCGCAGTTGCCAATACAGCATACCCACCGCGATTACAAAGAAAAATAAACCAGACCACGAAATTATCCGCTTTAACAGGCGTTTTGATTTTACTGACACTATTTTTTCCTTTCTTGTTTCGCCATAACATAGCGAAGTTATAAAAAAAAAGCAATTGCATTTTATTCCGATGCCATTATAATCAGAAAAATAACAAAGGATATTAAATGCGACCAAGTTTGCGACAAAATAATCAAATGCGCCCCGTATCAATGGAAACTGGTATAAATAAATGGGCCGAAGGGTCCTGTCTTATAAAAATCGGCGGAACGCATGTAATTTGCACGGCGTCGGTGGAAATGGCACAACCCCTGTGGAAGCGGCAACAAAATAAAACAGGCGGCTGGGTCACGGCGGAATATAGTATGTTGCCGCGGTCGGTCGGAACGCGTCGTGGGCATGACGCAATAGCGCGTGACCATCGCGCAACGGAGATTACGCGACTGGTGGGGCGCGCGTTGCGCAGTGTTTGCGATATGGAAAAATTGGGCAAACATACAATAACTATAGATTGTGATGTTATTCAGGCAGACGGCGGAACGCGATGTGCGGCAATAACTGGGGGCTTTGTTGCGTTGATGTTGGCGGTGAAATGGTTGATGAAAAATGAACGGATTCGCGAAAATCCAATTTCTGATTATGTTGCGGCGACATCGGTTGGTATGCGTGGTGGGGACTTGATTTTGGATTTGGATTATGACGAAGATTGCGACGCTGAACTGGACGCGAACTTTGTTGTTGCGGGTGATGGGCGGTTTATTGAAATTCAGGCGACGGGTGAACAACATCCTTTTGACGCGGCAAAAATTACTGAAATGATGGAAATGGCTGGCACGGGGTGCGCAAAACTGATAGAATTACAGAAACAGGCATTGGAAGATTAAACAAAGGAAAAAATAATGGATTATGAAAATCTAAAATTAGAAGTTATGCAAAAAACCAATCAAACCATAGAGGTTTTGCGTGGCGAATACGCGGGTCTGCGCACGGGTCGGGCATCTGTGCATTTGTTGGACGGGGTGCGGGTTCCGGTCTATGGAATAGAAATGCCAATTGACCAGGTCGCCAGTGTTTCCGCGCCAGAGCCCCAGGTTCTAAGTATCTCGGTCTGGGACGCGTCAAATGCGGCGGCGGTGGAAAAGGCAATTCGCGACAGCGGACTGGGTCTGAATCCAATGACGGCGGGTGGGGTGATACGCCTGAATCTGCCACCATTGACCGAAGAGCGTCGCAAAGAATTGGTTCGGGTCGCGGGAAAATACGCAGAAGAAGCAAAAATTTCAATGCGTAACATTCGCCAGGACGCGATGAACAAAATTAAACGCGCCAAAACGGATAAAGAAATTTCCGAAGACGAAGGACGGCGTTTCGAAGAGAATTTACAAAAAGTCTTTGATTTACAAACAGACGCGGTTGATGTAATTGCAAAACAAAAAGAAGCCGATATTATGGCTGTATAAGCGTCATTGGTTCGGGTTCGTATATCCCCATCCACAGGGTGGGGATTTTTATAATAAAAATTTATTTATAAAAATATATTGACAAACTTATATTTATGGTTATAATATCGGTATGACAGAAAAACAATTATACAAATTAAAAGAAATTTTTCGGGATTCTATCCTGACTATTTTGCCAAACAACGATGTTGCCAAAGTTCCGGTTATTAACTTTGATTTTAATACAGCGTATTATGCTTCGCCAAATCCAAAAGCCCAAATTTTTGATGCAATGTATAAGAAAATAACGGAATTTATAAATTCCCCAGAACTTTCCGGGATAGATATCCGGACCAGTCCTTTGGACGATATATACGCGTTGGTGTATGAAATTGCAGAACTGGTAAAAATCCAAGGCGCGACAATCGTCCGAAAAAACTTTTCAAATGTTCACAGGGTATATTCCGAGACATTCAAAAACGTATTATACACCAACGAACTTTTTATCCGCAGGGTCGAACCCGACAAAACCGCTTTTTTTGAATATCTATATAAAAATTATTTTATTGGTCCCACCCGTCTAGCGGATGCCAGACTGCAAGAATATGTCGTTTATTCTAGCCGGTTAAAAACTGCCGATACAAAAGACGAGTATAAAAACACTATCACTGCGGATTTTCAAAAAATTATAACTGAATTTAATAAAAATATACCATTAAAACAGGAAGACGAAATAAAATTATATAGAAAATTATTGACAATTTTGACCTTGTTTTATTATTCGTATCCGGTTAATGACTTTCAACAATTCCGCGCAGATGTTATGACAAAAAGCAGCGCGCAATTGAATAATATGTTAAAAGACGCTGATTATATTTATCAAGAAAAGCGAATGCAGGATATGTTCATAGATTGTGTATATGAAAATACGCGTTCAATTTTATCCGACTCTTATAATCTGGAAACAGATTCTTGGGATAAAATTATCCCCTGTGTTTTTAAGATCATAGATGTTATGTATGATGTTATTGGTGATTTCGCAAATGATTATTACGATAAGGTAATGTATGGTACCCCAAAAGATGCGTTGTTGCATAATGTTTTTTATACGAATCCTGTTGTTGGGAAACGGCTGGGGACCCAGGAAAATTGGGAAGAATTTTGTGCGGTTATCGTTAAAAACGGGGGCAGATTGACCCGAAATATAGGAATAATGCGACACAAAGCCAACCCAGGGACCAGAATAAAAAACAATCCTCGTCGTTCTGAATTAAAGCAACGCGAAACGCAAGATGTGAAAAACAACAACAAGACAAAATTATATGAACAAATTTCGTGGAACAATACGGATTTTGGGGAAATATATAAATTATTTAATATAAAACCAGATACGTATAGGTTTAACGAAAAACATAAAAAGTTTCAACCAAAGCAAGATAAAACAAAAAAAGATAATCCAGATTATCGTGTCAGTATAATCAAAGAATTATGTCGGTATGATATTACCAAGGCTGTATTGGAAGTAAAACACGGAGTTATGAATACTTGTGATATAATTAGTTTGCGTGAAAACAATTATAAAAGTGAAAATGATAACCCAAAATATCGGTGGCAGGAAGAAATAGATTTTTCTAATTTCCATAAAGAAAGAATATCCAAACTGGTTATTGAAAAAACTAGATTATTGTTTGATTCTTTTAATGATATTTTTGATGATAATACCAGATTGGGTCTTGATACATGGGATGTGTTGTATAATTCATTGAACTTTATGATAGATTATATAGAGCCTTATTATATCCATATTGCCGAATGCGAAAATAAAAAATTTAATAAAAAAATTATACGTGATTGGTTGGCCGAGGTTATTTTCTATTCTAATATAAATGTTATAAGAAGAGTAAAAAAAGAAGAAGAACAGGAATTATTGTTGGAATACACCCATCAAAATAACATCAATCCCATAGATTTTTGCAAGAAATATGGTGTTATAATAAGGTAAAAATTATACTTTGTTTGACATCTGATATGCAATGTGCTAAAATTAAATTATGAACGCCATCGGCGCAGATTTACTACAAATAACCCCATTTAATTATTTGTGTTATTCGCAATAAATTTTGCGCCCGATGGGAAATATAAAACCATAAAAAAGGATAAAAATAAAAATGGTAAGATTAAAGAAAAACAATAATAATAAAAATGAAAATGAAAATAAGATAGAGCGGTTGCCTTTTTTGATGAACGGCCTTGCCGATATCGAAGACTATGCGGAATATGATGATGATAAAGACATAGCAATCGCGGCGGCACGCGGCGCAACAAAAAAGAAAGGTGGCGCGAAACAACAACCCGAAGATTCAATTGCTTTCTTTGCGCTGGGCGGATTGGAACATATCGGGCAAAATATGTATGTTTATCGTTATGCTGGAAAATACCTGGTCGTTGATTGTGGTATGGGATTTTTGGACCAAGATGTTGGGGGCGATGATACCAAATATTCTGATACGACCTGGCTGGAAAAACATAAAAAAGATGTTGTCGGCATGATTATCACCCATGGCCACGAAGACCATGTTGGTGCGTTAAAATACATCTGGGAAAAATTCCGTTGTCCGATTTATTGCACTCGGTTTGTTGCGGCGTTTATGACCAAGACTTTTGACGGATTGGGAATTGAATACAAAGCGGACACATTCCATATTTTTGACCACAACGGCGCAGAGTTCAGCGTTGGTCCATTTGATATTGAAACTTTTCACGTAACCCATTCCGTGCCCGAGGCGCAAATGATTATCATCAAAACACCCGCGGGAAAAATACTGCATACTGGGGACTGGACATTTAATGATGCGATTCCGATTGAAAATCCAACGGACTTTGCACGACTGAAAGAAATTGGCAGCGACCCAAAGTTGCTGGCGGTGGTTTGCGAATCAACAAATCCAGCGCGTCCTTTCCGCCAAATTACCGAGGTTGAGGTCAAAGAGACCCTGGAAGAAATTATGAAAAAAGCCCCGGGTCGTGTGTTTGTTGCGGGTTATTCACGCAGTTTGGCGCGTATTGACGGCTTTGCGCGCGCGGCTGCATTGGCGGGCCGCACGGCAGCGATAAAAGAGCGCAGCAGTGATAGAGCGGTCCCATTCGTTGGTCTGCCAGAGTTTCGCCAGATTGGTATAGATTTGGGATATTTGGGTGCAGATGATACACAACTTTATCGTGATATTTCGTCGCTGCCGGCCGAAAAACAAGCAATTTATCTGACGGGTTCCCAGGGGGAAAAGTTCGCGATGCTGACGCGTCTTTGCCGCGGTCATGTAAAAGAGTTAAAATTGCAACCAACCGACACCGTCGTATTCAGTGCGATTGTTATCCCAGGGCGCGAGCAACAGGTTTCGTTCTTGTATAACAAATTGGCGAAAATGGGAATCACGACCAAAACTATTTACGATACCGAACGCGTTCATGCGTCGGGGCATGCGGGACGACCAGAATTTGAAAACTTTTGGGATATTGTTCATCCCCAGGTTGTAATCCCAATGCACGGCGAATATATCAGCGAAATGCTGGTTGCAAAAATGGCGATGGAACGCGGCGGAGCAAAACAAATGATGCTGGTTCATAATGGCGATGTCGTGGTATTGCGCGCGGGTGATGAGCCGTATGTTGCGGAAACAATCCCAACCGGGTTTATTGTTATGGAGGGCGAAACCGAACGCAATGGCAATGACCCAGTTCTGAAAAATCGTAAAAAATTATCAACCGAGGGTGCGGTGTTCGTAACTCTGTCCGTGGATAAACGGGGATTTCTGAAAGATACGCCGATGGTATCCAGTGCGGGTTTATTTGAATCTGATAATACAGGATACGCAAAACGCCAGATTCAGATAGAGATTACAAAATCTATTGGCGATATGGGTAAGGCGGCGCGGAAATCGGAACAAAACCTGCGCACAGCGGTTGAGGTCGCTGTGAAAAAGGTTATTCGTCCGATGATGGGTGACCGAAAATCACCCGTGATTTACGTCCACTTCATACAAAAATAAATTTCTGTGTGCATCTGCTCGCTTTTGCCGACCCTCGTGTATTTTTATACACGTCGGGTCGTCGAAACCATCGCATCTGCCACACATAAATTTATTTTTTAAGAGTGTCTGTGAATGCCTGCTTGCGGTTTACTTTGCTCGTGTATTTTTATACACTCGGTCTAAAATCCCCGTTTGAACTCGGTATAAAATCCCCGCTTGAACTCGGTATAAAATCCCCGCCCTTTGGGGGCGGGGTGTCCGCGCAGCGGACGGGGCGGGGGAACCACCACAGAAAAAAACTTTATCATATAAACAACCTCCGTCATACCGCCGAATGGCGGGGAATTTTTTTTATAATTCAACTGGGGGGATAAACAATTGACATTGCGGACCATAACCTTTACGATTCGATTGCAAACGGACATAAAAATGCGTTATTGCCGATTACGGGTGACGCAGTTCGGGCGCCTGTGTCTTGCCAATAATGGGGGCACGGAAATAAAAAGAACAAAGGAAGAAAAAATGAAAAAAACTTTGACTCTGACCGCTTTGGTGGCGTTGTTTTCTGCGCCAGCGCTGGCGGCAAATATGGAAAACCCGTTATATGCACCAAAGACGGGCGAAATCTATACAAAAACTGGTGCGGGTCTGATGTATAAAAAGGCCGACCACTCTGACGCGATGAAACAAAATGGTAAGGCGGGCGGAACCGAATTTCCAATTTGGCGCGGCGCGTTTGATGCGGGGTATGGAATCACCGAAAGATTGTCCGTCAATGGTGGAATTGCATGGACCCAGGACGATGATATTGGGCGCAAGGGTATGAACAATGGGCAATTAGGATTGACCTATCGTATATTGGACGGGTTGGATAATGAACATGGGCTGATTTGGGATGTTTATGCGAACGCTCATCTGGGTGGCGTTATGGAAATGAAAGGTTCGTATTCATCCAAAGGTTTCAAATACGACAACTATACCAATGGGCGCTATGGCGTTTATGCTGGTATGAAATTAGGTAAAACATGGGATAAATTCACGTTTATGGGATTTGCAGAATTGCAACAAACATTCGGCAATCATAATAATCTGATTGACCTGAGGACGGGTAAGGACGAAGCGACAAAAGCGGCAATCGCCGCAGGCGGGGCGGGAAATCTTAAAACAGCGTGTGATGCTGGTAACGAAAATGCTTGTTTAGCGGTGGCGATGTTAGCGATAACATCACAAACTGATGAATTGTCGGTCAATCTGAAATCCACCTTGGAATTTAATACTGGGTTCCGTGCATTCTATGAACTGGATGAAAAATGGTCGTTTGGTGGTGCGTTTAAGTTCAGCACACGCGAAAATAATGGAATCAAAAGTGTTTATACTCCATTGACAGGTAAAGCGTCAGACGCTGCGAATGAATTGGCGGCAAAAATGTCTGATATGCAAGATGGCTGGGACGAATATGTATTCACCCTGTCGGCGGCATACAATTTGACAGAATGGACCCAATTGGTCGGATACGCCGAATACACATTTGACGCGTCCGAGGCACAATCCCAAAATGGCACAGATATAAAGGCCGAAGTGGGTGCGCGCGTCAATATGGCGTTCTAGACCAAAACAAAAACTTTTATATTGAACGAAAAACGCGGGTTTCCCCGCGTTTTTTTGTGGTGGAGTTGCGTATATATTGAACGAAAACGCGGGTTTCCCCGCGTTTTTTTGTGGTGGAGTTGCGTATATAAATATACTAGCATACTAGTATGCTAGTATGATAAATTCACAAAATTTTATATATAAATAATTATAAATAAGACAGATAATTAAGTGTTGTGATTTGTTTAGATTTTGTTTTTTTGGGATTGGTTATATGGATTTTATTATTGCAAAATTGTATTTCCACGTTTATACTGAATCCGAAAATCCAGGGGTCAAAAAAATGGCAGACAATAAAATCAAAATTCGTGAAGAAAAATGGCAAAAAATATGGCGCGAGGCGTGTGCCTTTGTGCCGAAAAATGACGGGTCAAAACCGCGTTTTTATTATTTGATTGAATTTCCTTTTTTATCGGGCGCGGGACTGCATGCGGGGCATATGCTGACCTTTACCGGGATTGATGTTTTGGCGCGGTGGCGTCGTCGTTCGGGGTATGATGTTTTATTCCCGATTGGTTATGACGCGATGGGAATCACGGCGGAACACTATGCGACCAAGGTTGGAAAACATCCCGCCGATGTTGCGCGTGAACTGGTCGCCAGTTATACAAGTGTAATTGAAAAAACAGGTTGGTCGGTAAATTTTGATACTATTTTTGCAACATCTGACCCAGAATATATTAAATGGACGCAATGGATGTTTATTCAGTTTTTTAAGGGTGGATTGGCTTACAAGGCAGATTCCCCAATGAATTGGTGTCCGAATTGTCGCACAACATTGACCAACGAAGAATTGGACGACGGAAAGTGCGACCGCTGTCAAACGATTGTTGAAAAGAAGCTGAAATCTCAATGGATGTTGGGTATGTCGCGCTATGCGGACCGCCTTATTGACGATTTAGACAATGTTGATTTTGCGCCTGAAATTAAAACAGCACAAATAAATTGGATTGGTCGTTCGTTTGGTGCCGATGTAGATTTTACGGTTGGCGATGACACAATGCGGGTTTATACCACGCGACTGGATACTATTTTTGGGGTTACATTTGCGGTTTTGGCACCCGAACACGAATTGGTAAAAAAATGGCTGGACGCGGGAAAAATTAAAAACGAATCCGCCGTGCGGGAATATATTGCCGCATCTAGATTAAAGTCCGAAATTGACCGCACTGACATCAGTAAGGAAAAAACAGGTGTTCGTCTGGACGGAATTACCGCGATGAATCCATTTAACGGCGCCCAGGTTCCGTTATTTATATCGGATTATGTATTGGCGGATTATGGGTATGGTGCGGTTATGGCGGTGCCCGCGCATGACCAGCGTGATTTTGAGTTTGCAAAAAAATTCGGACTGGAAATTATTCCGGTGCTGGATAATGGTTTTGATGGAACGGTGGCGACCGCGGGTGATGGACTGCATATAAATTCGCAGTATTTGGACGGATTGGACAAAGCAGACGCAATTGCGGCGGCGTTGGCGCATGGTGGCGATTTTGCAAAAGAGGCGAAACAATACAAATTAAAGGATTGGGCTTTTTCAAGACAAATGTATTGGGGTGAACCAATTCCAATGATTTATTGCGAACACTGCGGTTGGGTGCCGGTGCCAGACGACCAATTGCCAGTGATTCAGCCACATATGACCGACTTTCGCCCAACTGAAAACGGCGAAAGCCCACTGGTGCGCGCAACCGATTGGGTAAATATAAAATGTCCAAAATGCGGCAAAGATGCAAAACGCGAAACGGATACTATGCCGGGTTGGGCGGGGTCTTCTTGGTATTATATGCGGTATCTGGACCCGAAAAACGATGCAGAATTTTGCCGCCGTTCGCAACTGGATAATTGGTTGCCAGTAAATCACTATAACGGCGGGCACGAGCATGATACACGACATCTGCTGTATTCGCGATTCTGGCACAAGGCTTTGTTTGATTTGGGACATGTGCCGATGAGCGAACCCTATGCACGTCGCACTGCCCAGGGTTTGCTGATGGGTAACGACGGCTATAAAATGTCAAAGTCGCGCGGCAATGGCTTTATGGTTGCAGATTTAATCGCGGATGTTGGCGCAGATGCGGGGCGTATGGTTGTGCTGAATCTGGGTCCGTGGACATCTAATACAATTTACAGCGCGGGCGCATTGGCAGGCGTGCAAAGATTTATCAAACGCGTAGAGAATATGAAAATCACTGATGAAGCGCCGAATGAATTTTTGTTGAATCAGTTGATTCGTGATGTATCAGAACGAATTGAAAATATGCAATTTAATACCGCGATTTCGGCGATGATGGAATACATAAATAATTTCATGGGCGGTATGCCGCGCGAAAATTACGAGGCTTTGATACAAATGCTGAATCCGTTTGCGCCGCATTTAACCGAAGAATTGTGGGAAAATTTGGGGCATACCGAAATGCTGGCATTATATCCGTGGCCAAAATATGACGAGTCAAAATTGGTCGCGACATCGGTATCATTATCGGTGTCTGTAAATGGAAAGTTCCGCGGGGTGATAGAGGTTGCAACAAATACATCAGAAGATGAAATTAAAATAGCGGCACGAGGCGCGGTGGAAAAATACATAACTGGCGACATTGTGAAAACAATTTTCGTCCCGAATAAAATGATAAACTTTGTTGTTAAAGCATAGCGAATAACTAAGAACGAATAACAAACAGGTAATAACTAATGAGAAAATTATTAAAATCTTTATTAAATAAATTAAATGGCTATTTACTATTCGCTATTCGCTATTCGCTATTCGCTCTTATCTGTTCTTGTGGATTTTCTCCGATGTATTCGGATACTCTGACCGCGACCACAAAACAAATTTATATTGCGCCGATTTCTGGGACAAATGGTATTGATTTGCGTAATGCCTTGACCGCGCGATTTGGTGGTAAAAATTCAGCGGACACAGCAAAGTATAAACTGGATGTAAAATTAAATTCGCCAGCGATGATTTACAAAGGCTTGCAAAAAACAGGTGATGCAACATGGCAGGAAATTCGTATAACTGCGTCATATACTTTGAAGGACGCGGCAACGAATAAGATACTGGAAAGTGGTACGGCGATTGCGTCAGAATCTTATACTTTTGTCAGCGATTTGGTCGCGGCAACCGCATCCCAGACAAACGCAACACAAAATACAATTCGTGTTGTGGCGGATAAAATTGCAATGCGTGTCAATGCGAAACTGGGAACAGAAGAATAAATATGAAATGGCGTGAAAGTGATTTTAATTCTGGATTACAAAATGTAAATGCTGTTTTGGTCTATGGGCCGGACGCGGGAAAGGTTGATATTTTTACAACAAACACGATAAAAAAATTAAACATAGACCGCGATAATGTTTTTGTTGTATCAAGCGCGAATCTGGAAGAAAAATCAGAAATGATTTTTGCCGAAGCGTGCAGTATCTCAATGTTTGGTGGAAATAAACTGATTATGATAACGGATGCGGGTGATTCGGACGCGAAACTGGTTGGGGAATTGGTTGCGCATCCATCGCGTGGCGCGTTTGTGATTGTGTCTGGGGGTGAATTGCGTGCGGGTGGCGGATTGCGCACTTTGTTTGAAGATGAAAAGAATACAAAAATTGCGGCACTGGCGTGTTATACCGACGACGCGCGCGCACTGGGGGATTTGATTCGGGAAAATTTATTCGCGGCTGGAATGCAAAAGGTTGAACCAGATGCGATGAATTATATGTTGGCACACCTGGGGGCGGACCGCGGAATTACAATCAGTTTTCTGAATAAAATTGCAATTTATTGTGATGATACACGGATTGTGTCACTAGATGATGTGGTAAAGTGTTTGCCGGATACTGGGGCAGCGGATATTGACGATTTTATGTATTCATTGACCGCGGGTCAGCCGACACAAACAATGCGTGCGCTGGACCGATTGTTTTTTGATAATACCGAACCGAATATGCTGGTCCGTATGCTGAATTCGCATTTCAAGAAATTATTGGACGCGGTGGCGACTGGGACTATGCCGAAACTTTTTTATAAAACGCGGGACCAATTTGCGACTGCGATGAAAATTTGGCCAATGGACGAAATTAGTGGGGTTTTGACGCGATTGAACGAATTAGAAAAACAATTTCGCACAACAAAAATGCCGACCGAGGTTTTAATGCGCGACTTTGCGTTAAAATTATCTGTGCGTGCGTTAAAATTATCAGTAAAAAAACGATAATTATTATGTTATAATGCCGATTATGGCAGCCAAAAATTATCTTTCTATAAAATCATCGGTATCTGGGTTTTCGTTTGCAAATCTGGGGCTGTTCAAGGGGTTTTCTGATGGAATTATCAACGCGGTTTGGTCGTTGGTGCTGTTGGAAATTTTTCTGGGTAATTCGGCGTTGGTTGGGGTTTATTCGTCCATATATTATGGATTTTATATGTTTGTGACACTGATTTCGGGTGAGATATTAAAACTATCCACTAAAACAAAATTGCTGTTCTTTTCAATGGCGGCACTGGGGTTGATGTATTTTATGATGGCGTTTTCGGTAAAGCCATCAACCTTTGTTATTTTGGACTTTGCGTCCAGCGTTCCACAAATGCTGATAAGTTCTCTGTTGTCCCTGTTTATGGCGGACTTTGTGACCAAAGATGTTGGGATGGAGCGGTTAAATGGTCGCTATGTCTTTTGGGTAAATATGGGGGCGTTTGTTGCGCCAATGGTAGCAATGTGGATGGCGGAAATGTTTGGCGTTCGCACACCATTCTTTGCGGTTGCGTTGATAAACCTATTGGGATTGATATATTTTCGTTGGTTTGGAATTGTGGAAATGGATAAAAAAGTTCCGAAAATCAGCGCAAAACGAACCTTTCGTTCGGTGTGGAATACAACGATTGCGTATTTCCAGCGTTCGGATTTGCGCAATGCGTATATTATAAACTTTGGACAATACGCGATATCGTCTTTAAGGTTGTTGTATGTTCCGATTATGGTGGTCCAGGCCGGATTTTCCAAAGATATTCTGGGGATAATTTTGGCGGTTGGAATTTTGCCATATGTCTTGCTGGCGAATCCGTTGGGCAAAATTGCGCAGAAAACAGGTATTAAAATCTGGGTCGCGCTGGGGTTCTTGTCATTTGCATTCTTTGCGTTTTGGGCGTCTTTTGCGACGGGTTGGGTATTGTTGGCAATCTTTATCGCGTGGCAGTTTTCGGGCGCACTGATAGAGCCCTTGACCGATATTTATTTCTTTAACGCGGCGCGCAAGTCTGCCGACCGCGACCGCTTTTTCGGGATTTTCAAGACGGTCAATCGCCTGCCGCGCTTTATTGTGCCAATGTTGGGGGCGGGGGTGATTGCGTTCTGTGGCGCGACGGGATATGTTTGGATTTTGGCGGGAATAATTGCCGCCTTGATTGGATTATTTACATTATCCGTAAAACAATAAATTGTATTGACAAACTATATTTATATAATATAATACCCATAATAAAATAAAGGGTTATTATAATAATGGTTCAATTTGCCGAGAATCTTAAACAAAAAATCATCCAGGTTATATCCCATGACTTGGATATGACTTTTGGTGATGCGGATTCTGTAATAAACCATATACAGCAATTATATGAAAATAATAAACAAAAAAGATATTTATGGGGATTGTCTTTCAAAGTAAATAAAATTATACGCAACGAATTAGAAGTTATAAATTTTACAACAGATACCGATTGGGAATCTTTCTTTGGCGAGTTGAAAAAAGTTTGTGATTTTGTTAAACCAATACAAGAAATTTCTTATTCAATTAACATAATTCACGCGTGGCTGCATGATGTGATTTTGTATTCTAATACCGCACTTTCATCTAGGTCCAGGGAAAATTTAGAAAAATATATACAACAAAAAATGTATCAACAAAAGGAACAATAAAATGAGAAATGTAGTTTTATACCCTATGTATCAAAAAAAAATAGAAAATCTGCATAACCCAGAATCGTTTACAGAACAATTAAAACTGAAAACATTAAGAGCATTCCGTAAAAAATTATTTATGGATGACAATGCAAACATAGATGATATATTAAAAGAAATACAATTTCGTGTAAGTTTAGATACGAAAAAACCAGGTGCTGTCGAATTATTTAAAAAAGTAATGGCCGGTGTGCGTGTTGAATTTACCAGTCAGAAATTTGATAAAAATACCGATTGGGACGATGTCTTTTCTGACCTGAAAATAATGTGCGATTTTTTAATCCCGATATACAAAATTTTTCAACAGGTTGGAAGCTTCAAAGACAATTTTACGATTGAACAAAGTTTATTTTTTCATTGTATAAAAATTCATAATTTATTGACCGACCCATGTGATATGGAACGTTTCAAAAACGCGGTTAAAAAATACAACATAAATGTCCCTGGATATGTTTATAATGCAACGAACCGAGAAATAAAAAGACAGGAAATAAATACAATTAAAAAATCGGTTGTTGTTTCAGAACCCAAACGTAAAAAGAAAGAAGCGGGTAAGGGATACATACTTGATGTATTTCCAACAGAGTATAATTTATTCAATGTCCCAGCCGTGATTTTCCAATCCGATAACGGGCAAAAAGTTCCCGGTGGTTATGTAAAAACAAAGTATGTAAAACCCAGACAGGCATTGGACCGCACATCCAGCGATACACAAATGTCGTATCTGTATGATAAATACATAATGGACACAGCCACTGCGGCGATGGGATTGGTGGGTTATAAAAAAAGAATGACTGATTTGTTATGCAATCATTCCACAGATACATTAAAATATACTTGGCGTGAAAAAATTCCGTTCAGCGAACTGGCGGTGGAAATTGACCCGAATTACAAAGTATCAGATTTGACACTGGATAAAATTTCACAAACAATTTTACCAATGACCCAAAATATATTTGATAAAAAAAATGATATATTAAAAAGCGAATGGCAGGATTTGTATTTTAATCTGAATTTTATAATAAAGTACTTGGCGCCGTATTTTGTAAATTTAACCGATAAAATTTCAGAAAAAAGAATTCACGATTGGTTGGCGGATGTGATTTTGTATTCTAATACTGCACTGCTCGAACGTTTGAAAAATTCCGAAGCCCAAAAATCATTTATAAAATATACCTGGAAAAATAATCTGTATATTGACAATAACAGAAAAAAATTGTTGTTGGGCAAATAAAAAAACGCGGCTTGCCCCGCGTTTTTTTATTACTAATTTAATTTTTGCGTCCAAACATTGTCTGGGTAATTTTTACGCAACATTTCGCCGTATCCCGATGCTTGTTCTGGTAATCCAATCGCTGTATAGGCCTCACGCAATCTGAACAGAGCCTCGGGCGCCATTTGTGTTTCTGCTGCGCCCGATACCACAGATTGCAATTTTGTAATCGCGCTGGTCCAGTTTTCGCGTTGCATATCACGGCGCGCCGCATACATTGCCTTACCCGCGATATAATTTTTCAGAATTACGATTTTGTTTTTCGCGTTTTCAGCATAAGGGGATTTTGGAAATCGCGTTGTCAGTTGTTCGAACTCTGTCAATGCATACGCCGACATCCCAGGGTCGCGACGCACATCGGACACCTGGCGATAATAACACATTCCGCGCAGATACAGGACATAGGCAACATCCGAATGCCCGGGATGAAAACGCATAAATCGGTCGGTCGTCAGCAACGCGCCCGCAAAATCCCCGTCCATATACTGGGAATAAGCCGCCATAATCAGGGCGTCCGCCGCATATTCACTGGATGGAAAGTTGTTTTCCGCGGTGATAAATTCCGCAGCCGCGCCAGCATAGTTTTCATCCGCGTATTCTGCATACGCGCGTTTATAAATATCTGCCAGTGTTTCTGGCGCGGGCACGGGGTCGGTTCCCGCACATCCCGAAATTAAAATTGCGCCCAATAAAAATAAACTAAACTTTTTCATAGATTTACCCCAATTAAAAGAAGTATAATCATATACACAAAAAAAATCAAAGTTAAATTTTGTGGTGGTAAAAACATTTATAATTGTTTATATTGGAACTGAAAAGGATATATTTTTATGGGGCAACCAATTGCAACTTTTTTAGATATAAAGCCAAATTTATTTAATCTGGATATAAAAAATAGTCCAGTTATAGAGAATGATAATACTGAATTATTGAAATCACAATTTTTGACGGCTTTATGGACTAATGGGCATTATAAAAGATATCTTGGGTCGCCATTGCGATATGCGGGCGGAAAATCATTGGCGGTTGGAAACATTATTGAATTGCTGCCGAAAAATATAAAATGCGTGGTCAGCCCTTTTATCGGTGGGGGCAGTGTAGAGGTTGCAATCGCAAAAGAATTAAAAATCCCTGTATATGGATATGATATTTTTGAGTTGTTAGTAAATTATTGGCAACAACAAACACAAAATCCAGAATTATTAGCGGCAGAATTATTAAAATTAAGCCCAACATCTGATGAGTATGAAAGTGTAAAAAATATATTAAAACAACATTGGAATAAGTTTGATGGGTTTGATGGTGGTTTGGCACCTTTAACGGCGGCAACATATTATTACTTTAATCATAATTTATCGTATGGGCCTGGGTTTTTGGGGTGGATGTCATCTATTTATAAAGATACGAATAAATACTTTAAAATGATAGAGCGGGTTAAAAATTTTAATGCGCCGAATTTACAGGTTTTTAATGAATCATTTGAATATTCAATACCAAAACATAATGGTGATTTTTTGTATCTTGACCCGCCTTATTTTTTAGATGGAGACAGCAAAATGTTCCGCGGAATTTACCCGATGCGTAATTTTCCAATACATCACAATGGATTTAATCATCAACAATTGGCGGATTTATTAAAACATCATCGTGGCGGATTTATTTTGTCTTATAACGATTGTTCCTGGGTGCGTGAAACTTATCAGAATTATAAAATCATAGAAATCGGTTGGCAATACACAATGGGACAGGGGGAAAAGAGAATTGGAAAAAATAGATTAGAACGGGATTATGATAACAACAATATAAAACACTCTCACGAGTTGTTGATAGTGGGGGAATAAAATGAAAATTACACAAGTAAAAACAGCATTTAAAATTGCAGATATAGAATATGTCCCAGGAAGTACAAAATTAAATTTTAAGTATCTGACAGAATTAAAAGATGAAAATAAAAACCCATTACCACAGTCAGTTTTAACAAAAAACTTAGCGCGTGTTTATTTAATCGTGGTTGACGGGGAAATAAAAAAAATCGGGGGCAGTCAAGCGGCCGGCGGAATAAAGGGAACATTGCGGATTTATCAAGATGGTGGTGTTGGGGGACGACCTTCTATACGCAGTTTTGGTATTTGGTATTTTCTTTATACAACAATACTGAAAAAGAAAAAAATTGAATTTTATATGATTTATCAAGAAAACTTTCCAAAAGAAATTAAAGGGTTGTTTGGTTTTCATAATATCAAAGATGCTTATGTCAGTTATAAATTACTGGAACAATGTTGCGAGGAAGATTACAAAAATAAAGAAAATGGAAAATATCCAGATTGGAATATCCAGGAACAAGCGGGCGACTGGCCTGATAATGTAAAACAACAACACGCAGAAATAACACAAAAATCTACAAAGAAGACAACATCGCGTGGTAGAAAGAAAATTATATTTTAATGAAAATTGGCAAACATATTTTTAAGGTTGGGTTGTGGACCGGTGTTTCGCGAGTCTTTGGTTTTGTGCGCGACTTGCTGATTGCGAATGTTTTGGGCGCAGGGCGCCTGTCCGATATTTTTCTGGCGGCGTTCAAGTTACCAAATATGTTTCGCGACTTGTTGGGCGAGGGCGCTCTGTCATCAGTATTCGTGCCTATGTTTACAGACGCGCGGAAAAAGTCGCGCACGGGCGCGGCAGAATTTGCCAACAATGCTTTTTCTTGGCTGATGGCTTTGTTATTATTTATGACCATAGTCGGGGTTATTTTAATGCCGATTATTGTATGGATTTTGGCGCCTGGATTTGACACAGACCCCGGAAAAATCGTAATGACCATTACAATTTCGCGGATAATGTTTTGTTATTTATTGTTTATTTCGGGAACCGCGTTTTTAGGTTCTATATTAAACGCTCTGTCTGGGTTCGCATTGGTTGCGTTTATGCCAGTATTGCTGAATATCTTTATGATTGGGGGATTATTGGTCGCGCACGCATTGGGCGCGGGTGAAGTCGCGTTGTTTATCTTGTCGGCGTCAGTCGTCGCGGCGGGTGTTGCCCAGATGTGGATTTTATGGTCGCGGATTCGGCAAAAACATTTTGGGCTGCGTTTGGTTCGTCCAAAATGGAATGGAAAGATTAAAACCGCGTTAAAGCGGTTGGGGGTTGGGGTTGTTGGGACCGGTTTTTACCAGATAAATATAATTGTTGGGACGATTGTTGCGTCTTTCCAGGCGGGTGCGGTATCGTGGTTGTATTACGCAGACCGAATGATTCAATTGCCTTTTGCAATAATTGGTTTGGCGATGGGGACGGTGTTGCTGACCAGTATATCAAATGCGATTGTTGAAAAAAATATGACACGCGTGTATGTCCAGCAAAATGCGGCAATGCGTCAAAGTTTATTGCTGACACTGCCTTGTATGGTTGGGCTGATTGTGTTGGCAGAACCGATTATTAGGTGTTTGTTTCAGCATGGGGCATGGACGGCGGATTCAACGGCGGCGGTGGCAATGGCGATGATGATAACAGCGTTGGTATTGCCGGCAATGACGACCAGCCAGATTTATACAAAAACCCTGTATGCGGCGCAAGATGTGCGCACCCCGGTTAAAACCAGTGTTGTTGCGTTGATTGTGGCGTCGGCTATTTATTTGGCTTTGTTTGGATTTATTGGATTTTTGGCGGTGCCTATTGGGACATTGATTGGGGGGTATGTTAAAAACTTTTTATTGTATCGGGCATGCCATCGGCGTGAGTTGTTTCGGTTTTTACCAAAAACGCGTCGGGCGGTGGCGGGTTTTGTTTTGTTGTCAGTGGTATTGGGGACGGGTTTATGGTTTGTTCCTGTGGTAAATATATTCTGGCTGGCGGGGGCGATTGCAGTGTTTGGAATTATTTATTTACCAATTGCGTATTTAATAAATAAAAAAAGTTGAACGGGGGCTTTTTTTGTGATAAAATAAGGTTATAAACAAAAGGGAGAATGTCCAATGAAATTATACTATGTGCCATTTTTGGTATTACCAATTATGCTGGGTGGATGCGCGATAAACGGCGCGAATGACGCGCAAAGTTTTGGTGGTTATGGCGAAATGACCGAAGAAAACTTATCGGGGGCAACATATAATAACGATGCTTATTTAATGGCGGCGGCGCCAAAATATTATATTGGCGACCCGTATAAAATCAACGATATTCAATATACGCCTGCGGAAAATATGGCGTATAATGAAACGGGGGTTGCGGGAATTGTGCCGGCGGATTTGACGGGGACAACAACGACTAATGGAGAGGTCTGGAACGGCGAACAATTGCTGGGAACCAGTAAGGTTTTACCACTGCCGTCAATTGTGCGGGTTACAAATTTGGATAATGGAAATAATGTTGTTGTTCGTGTGAATAATCGTGGACCTTTTGTGAATACACGGATTATGGATGTGTCGGCGGCGGCGGCAAAGAAGTTGGGGATAACGAATCAGACCAAGGTCCAGGTCCAGATTTTGTCTTCGGAAAGCGAGTCTGTAAAATCGGAAACATTAAAATCGGCGACGACGACTGATGTTCCGGCGGGGGCACCAGTGGTATTGGCGGGCGGTAATGGTCCATATATGGTTCAGGTTGCAGCATTGGCCAGCGAAGATAATGCGAATATGTTGGCGCAAAGAATCGCGAATATGGGCAATGTCCAGGTGCAACTGGAAAACGGATTGTATAAGGTTCGTATTCTGGGATTGGACGCGGCGGGTGCGAAAAGCGCGATTGAGAATATCAAAA
Organism: Rickettsiales bacterium; assembly: GCA_031262525.1. GTDB lineage: Bacteria > Pseudomonadota > Alphaproteobacteria > Rs-D84 > Rs-D84 > JAISHM01. The sequence goes on from JAISHM010000019.1 coordinate 82,548, forward strand.
ATACCGAAGGGACAACCCCAGGTCTGTTAAAAGACGGGATATGGGTCAATTCGGACTCAATATAAAAAAAAAACGGCGCGTTGGCGCCGTTTTTTTTTATAAATAAATTTATTGTTTTTGCCAATTGTCTGTATGATTTATCTTTGTTGCGACTGCGCCGCGTTGGTATTGGTAATGACCATTATAAAGTTGTGTAATTTTTCCATCGGGTTTTTCATAATAAATTTGCCCGATACGCATATTTGGGTAAATTTTTGTGGGGTGTATCACCACAATTTCCAATGTCCATTTTCCGCAAAATCCGATGTCACCGAATCCAGCGGTAATATGAACAAAAAGCCCTAAACGTCCAATAGAAGAACGTCCGTCTATGACAGGGATAAGATTGTGGGTTTCGGTGTATTCGATAGTGCTGCCCAGATAAAGTTTATTTGGTTGTAATACCAAACCTTCTTTTGGGATACAAATTTCTATGGTTGAATTTTCAGATTTCGCATCCAGTGCTTTATTTATAAAAGGGTTTGTATAAACCAGTAATTTGTTATTCAGATGAATATCGTATGAATTTGTCCCCAGGCATTTTATATCAAATGGGTTGATAATAATATTTGGTTTGACATCTTTCCCAAACGCGCGCTGTATCTTTTGATAGTTTGATAATTCCATTTGTCGTTTAATTTCGTATCCAGTCAGCATTTATAATCCTTTTGTTTTTTTGTACTATAACAATTTTTTTTTGGTATTTCAAGGCGTTGCTTGATTTATAAATTTGTGGTGCTATCATATACCTTATGAATACAGAAAATAAAACACATTCGGGCTTTGTGGCGATTGTCGGCCCGACAAACGCTGGGAAAAGCACACTCATCAACACAATTATGGGGCGCAAGGTTGCGGCTGTATCGCATAAGGTTCAGACAACGCGGACGGGGCTGCGTGCGGTAAAAATGGTTGGGGACACGCAACTGGTTTTTGTTGATACCCCCGGGATTTTCAGACCGAAACGCCGTTTGGACCGCGCGATGGTTGATGTCGCGATAAATTCGTTTGCGAACGCGGACGCGGTCTTATTGGTTCTGGACGCAAAGCATGGAATTACGGAAACAATAAAAAATATAGTTCGGGATTTGCCAAAGAATACGCCGCTGTTCGCATTTTTGAACAAGGCGGATGCGGTTAAGAAAGAAACTTTGCTGCCGATGATTGCGGGGTTGTCGGAACTGGCGGACTTTCGCGATATTTTTATGGGCAGCGCGCTAAAAAACGATGGTGTTGAACCGATGTTGTTGGGAATTGCGGCGGTAATTCCAGAAAATCCTTATTTTTATGATGCGACTGATTCGGTTGATGTGCCAGACTTTTTATGGTTGGCGGAAATTACACGGGAAAAAATTTATAAATTTGTGCACCAGGAACTGCCATATCAAATTTATGTAGAAACCGAGAAAGTAGAAACGGATGCGGACGGGGTTTTGGAAATTTATCAAAAAATCGCAGTCGCCAGTGAGAGCCATAAAAAAATAGTCGTGGGTCGCGCGGGTGAAATGCTGGGGCGAATTGGCACGGCGGCGCGGCACGAGATTCAGGACGAATGGGGTGTGAATGCGCGCTTGCATCTGTTTGTTCGCGTGGAAACCGATTGGGAAAACCGCACCGAGAGTTATAATGTCCAAAATTTGGAAATGTAAAAATGCGTGTTTCTGATTTTGATTTTGACCTGCCAAACGATTTAATCGCCAGTCATCCTTTGGCACGGCGCGACGCCAGCCGTATGTTGGTAATAAGTTCCCCTCCTGTGGAGGGGTGCGGCAACGCCGCGGGGTGGTTTAGCCAAGCCCGAAATTCACAAAGATATTACAATTTACCTTTTAATCCCGATTTAACTGAACGCGCAAAAGA